>JAIUOE010000021.1 GCA_020161395.1 Bacteroidota bacterium | reverse complement strand
TGCAAAAATACGAAAAATTGACCGTATCTAAAAATAAATATTCCTCTTAACTACCATATATTACAATAGGTTAGAACATATTTAGGCTAAACTGATTTGGTCAATTTTCAGGCGAAAAGAAGAGTCAAACGCTTCTAGAAATTAACATAAGGCGAGGGATCAATAAAACGGGGATCATAAGTAGGAGCCAACTTGAGGAAAAGACTCTTTTTGATAAATCTGAGAATACAATAAAAAAGGCTGCCCCTTTTGAGACAGCCTCATTCTTCTGATAAATCACCCTGAAGAGTTTAAACATCTGATCGATGAGTTTCAACCTGAAACGGGTGTTCACTGTAAATTATGCTTGAACAAATATCCCTTTTCACTCGTTTTTGTAAAGTCCGCTGAAGATATTTTAGAGCACGCCGCCAAAGTGGAGGCAATATTGGAGGAGGATGGTTTGAACTGGTGGGCTTATCCGAAAAAGAGCTCCAGGAAATACAAGGTTGATATCGATCGTGACAATGGCTGGCAAGTGCTTGGCGATCTGGGATATGAACCGGTCCGAATGGTTGCCATCGATGAAGACTGGTCTGCTGTCAGGTTCCGAAAAGCCTCATTGATAAAAAATATGAAACGGGATGAAAGCTGGAGAATGAGTAAGAAAAAGGAATAGTTTAAATGAAGTCCCGGGTACCTTAAAAATTATTGATGCTCAGGTCAGGCAAAAATTCGTTGCTTCCTCCCGAACTTTATTTTTCATCAACCATAAAATCAGTCTTTTTCACCTATGCCACTATTTTTATAGACCCCCTGAACAAACATATTTGAAACGAATATTCGTCATAGGAAAATATTTCTTGCACGGAATATGAAAAATAAGTAGATTATGTAAGAAAAAGGTAATCATTCGCAGGTTTACTCAAATGAGTTTGTTGTTTATTGTTTTCCATGCCGGGCTTATTATCAGCGCTTGGGAAATATTTTTGTCTTCTGCCGGGAAACTTGCCATACCTCCGTTTTGGTTTGTTATCCTGTCATCGTCCCTCATTCCAAATCAATTCGATTTGGGTTTGCCAATCGCTCTGTGCCTTCCGGAAACTTTTCTAAAAAATATTTATTTCTTAATGCATCAACACAAACCTTGTGTGAGGAAGAATTATGTTAAAACTAACACATAACCCCTTTCAATTTGTTTTGTTTTCATTCTTGCTTCCTTTAGTTGTTAGCACAACAGAAGTTAGTGCCCAGTTCGATTCAATAATATTCGCACGAGATGATATTTACCAACCCAATGCTGTCCTCTATATGGGGGATCAGAATGATGATGGCTGTGATGATTTTGTCCTTATTACAGCTTCTACTTCTAATTGGAATGCAAAAGCTTTGCTTTTTCATGGTGGTAATCCTGTAGACTCGGTGCCTGTTTTCGAAATTCCATTTACCGGATTCATACCGTATCATGTGTCAGCATGTGATTACAATCGTGACGGATACAGGGATTTGATAGTGACAACATTCAATACCCGTCCATTAACCTTAAAGATATATCTTGGCGGTCCAACGATGGATACAATTCCCGATTTAATATTTCAAGCACCAGAACAGATAATTGGCAATCTAAGATTTGTGGGAGGTGACTGGCCGGTTGATTTCAACGGGGACGGTTATGAAGAAATGGTTGCCTATGCATACGACATGTATGGTGGTAAAGGGGCATTTCTGATATATAATTCGTCACCGGAGATGGATTCGATCCCCGACAAGATTGCAACATTTTATCCAAATGAGGCGATAGAGGGTTCTTATATAACAAGTGGTGATCTTGACGGAGATGGAAGAACTGATCTGACTTTTACTCTCACAAGCCCTTCAATTCCGTTAAACTTTGCTTTGAGGAGATTCGTTTTTGGCAGATCAGACTTTTCTTTTCAAGACACCGTCAGTTTTCTGGATTCAGTAGATATTGTTGACTTCAATCATATTATACAAGATATTAATAAAGATGGGAAAGCGGACCTTGTGATCAATGACACGAAATATAAGTATCCATACTGGTACCAAATGGCGGTAAGCTACGGTTCTCGAAACATAGATTATATACCCGAAGAAGGATTTAACACTCAAAACCAAGGATGGTATTATACCCGATCTGTAGGAGATGTGAATGGCGACGGGTATGGTGACTTTTTATCATCTCTTTATGGCTCAGGTGGCCGACTGTTTGTGGGAGGCAAGCACAAAAGTGATGATACTCCAATCAGATATTACGGGAATTCATTCAACATCCTGGGCAGGGTTGGAGATGTAAATGGCGACGGACTTGATGACATTGGAATAGGAACGAACGGTGCAACATATGCACAGCCCGGCACTTTTTATATAATGAGTGGTGAGAGAGTTGCGATGGCAATTGAAGATGGGGAACTTGCAACTGAGCAAAAAGAAGAAATAACATTAAAAGCGTACCCAAATCCAACACGGGGTGAATTATCGGTTGAAATAACGAGTAATTACCCGGGATATGCAGAATTGAGGCTATACAACACAACAGGAAAGGAACTGATAAAAAAGGGAATCGAATTAGCAGCCGGTATTACAACCGAGAAGATTAATCTCAGAGAACTGAACATATCATCAGGGGTTTATATAATTGATATGTTATTTAAATCAACAGAATCAGAAACAAAGGGAAGTGCTAATATGAACTTAAACGGAAAGAAAAAGAGTGTGAAGATTGTAATGATAAAATGAATTTAAAATAATAAAATAGAGAATTTTCATGAAAAAATTAATAATGATATTGATTATATTGGAATCAGCATTATATTGTCAGAATACCGGAGTCCCGGGAAAGGACTTTTTCCCGTACATGTCATTTTGGGACTTTGCTGTTTATCAGAGTCATCCAAGACAATCGAGCTGTACATCGTCGCAATATGCAACAGCAATGCAACAGAGCAGCAGATTATATTATTATCCTTTGTTGGTAAATCTTGGGTTGACAAATATCGTCTCGGATTTTGATTTAATTAATACTCTGCACATGTCAGATTATTACGGCAACATAAAGTTTCTTGATATGGATTTTAGCTGGGCTGGTGATGATTCACCACCGTTTGAACCCGGGAGATATTTGAAAGCGACAGGGAATAACCCAAATAAATTTGCTCACCAAATTGGCGGTACTTGGGACATGAGCTGGAATCCTGTTCAGAAAAATTTTGGTTTCGGGACAGATACAAAATCATCCCGCTGGGCAATGGATTCGGCAAAACAACCACCCGGAAGCCCAACTTTAACAGGGATAGATACTTCAGAAGTTGTTCCGCCTTCCCCTGGTTCAAGTCAAATTCGATATGCTAAAAGGGGAAGACATTCGGCGGGAGGTACACTATTCTATGGCACAATTGATGCCGGACATTTCCCTCATAAGTATATTCCTTATCAGTTGTCTTTCTTTATTAGGGGTGACCAAAAAGAACTGGCGGAAGAAGTTGATCCCAATGCTGTCGTTCTGCGGATATATGTGATCGCTGGAGGCTCCATCTATCAAAAGCCCTACAATAAAAATATCGGCGTTGAAGAGCCCAACTTCACGGAAGATGACCCCATTTATTTTTTGGAAGAACCCTTTGAGATAACCGGGGAAGATTTGATGCTAACTTCAGGGAGTTACAGTTGGATCACGACACCATCCTTTCAGATTCCCGGAAATGTTAATATTACATACTACGCTGTTTGGACAGGGGCGGCCTCAATTTACTGTGACAGAATGATCATGTTTAACGAGTTTTACGATATAATGTTCAACCCGACACAAAAGCCCAATCCGGTGACACCCCCAAATTTTGGAGGGCAAATATCGGCAAAATACCCAACAGCGGATTCAACACTTCATAGTACTTATGTAGATGAACCACCTTTGCTTGCAGCCGAGGCATTCGGAAAGATAAATCATCTTGTGGATTCAGTAATTGGCACAAGAAATGGAGGTATGGAACTAAATGGTGCTATAGGACCTCATACCGAGTGGGGGATGAGATTTGAGCAGAAATTTGGGATATCCCCCTTCGACGATAAGTACAAGAGGAAATATCTTCTTTATAATGTTTATCCATTCAGGCAAGAATTAACAACAACACAGGCAGATGTGCAATCCGCAATTGAAGAATTGATAAACTTCAGATTTATAGGTGATACTGAATTTAAACTGGCTTGATGCCAAATACTGGAACGAGAACTCGGCAATCCCCAAACCTTGGATAAGTAACATTGAGACTTCACCCACCGGAAATTTCCCCATGACTCCCACAGACCCCCCGATGGTACAAACAGGATATTTTGAAGAGTATAGCCATCTTGCGGGTTATAATCCAAAATCTAAGTACAACTACATAGTGAACAGAAGATGCAATACTCAGGGTAGTGACAACTCAAACCGTTATATCCGTTTTCAACTTGATTCCACTGTAGCTTCAGGTTATACTAATATAAAGGTTACGAACCTTAAAACCGGTCAAACCTTCTTTACCTCAAAGAACTCAATGTTTACACTGTTTCTCAATGCGGGAGATGGAACACTTTTGAAGTTTGAACCGACAATTTTAGCCGGTGGTTTGCTTGTTGAAAGCGAAACGGTCTCATCATCCATCGAAGTTGACAGCAGTCTGGAACTTTCTCAATACAAAAAACTCCGGATTGAAAATGGCGCTGATGTAACCTTTAAAAATTCTTCAAGGCTATATGTATATAATTCTGACCTTGAAATTGAGGGAACACCATCAAACCCTTCAGTGATAAACTTTTTATCTCCGAACTGGACACTTGGTAATGGATTGGTTGCACGGTATGCTGATGTTTCCATAAATAATGCACGGATCAAAAATGCGAGCGCGGGGATTTACGCTTACAGGTGCTCGACCTTCGTTGTCAGCAATACTATTATCGACAGTTGTTATTTTGGAATATCCATGGAAGAAATGGGTTCACCCTACGGAACAAATGTTCTCAATAATCTTACCCTTAACAGATGCAACACCCGGGGAATTACAACAAACGATGTAATATTAATGGCAAGGGATATTGTAATATCAGATGGTGAAAATGCTATGATGTTCACAAATTCCGAGTTTAATTGTTTCTTGATGCAGGATACTGCAAACATCAATATTCTGAATCATACCACGGGCGTCTACAGTAACAATTCAGATTTGAATTTTGGGTATGATGATGGCTATGGCTTTACAGATGGCAGATACAATACCTTTTTGAGTGCTGATAATTTTTATGTTGAAAACTATTCCGAGGTTATGGCTCAATATGGTTACTGGATCTCGAAATCAAATTACTGTGATTTAACAAGTTTACTTGTTGATGAACCATCATTCAAGTACGAAGGTGATAATCCTCTTGTTATACCAAGTGACGAACTGGCATCGGTAAAACATAATTTTACGGGTGAAGGTGGTTCAACAGTTGAGAAATTTCAACTTGCAAAAAGGATGTACAAAAAGGGACATTTAAGACAAGCAAGAGACATCTGCAGCGACATAATAGATAATAACTCTAATGATGAGCTGATTCCGGCTGTAATATCTTTATTGATCCGTACTTTTAAGGAGGAGGGTAAAGAAGCTCTTGGTCAATATATAGCAAACGGAAATAATGCAACGACAAATTCAACGGCAAAAGGATTGCTCCAGGCTGCCACTGCACTTTTTACAGAGGATGTAAGCACAGTATATGACGATATCATTACGAGATATCCGGGGAAATACCCTGCTGAATATTCCCTGTACAAAAAAGCATTGTATCAGACCGGTTCTCAAATGGATAAAAAAGGAGCAAAAATCACATTCAAT
>JAIUOE010000020.1 GCA_020161395.1 Bacteroidota bacterium | reverse complement strand
AATTTAACGTAAGGCGAGGAATAAATAAAACGGAGATCATAAGTTGGAACCAACTTGAGGCGAAGACTCTTTTTGCTAAATCTGAGAATATAATAAAAAAGGCTGCCCCTTTTGAGACAGCCTCTTTTTTTGTATCCTTTTAAAAGGTCGGGTGATTTAAGCTTAATACCGTATATTTGGTTGATAATATTATCCAGATTCTGCCGCTCTTCTTCTTCCATCCCGGCTTTTATAATAACAATTTTTCATTTTCCTTTTGATTACATCCTCACGAAAATCATTTGAAATAATCAAAAAATTAATTTAACAACTTCAAGTTTTAATTTTTACCGGAGAAAATTATGAAAAAACATAAATTTGGTAACAGCGATTTACAAGTCTCACAACTGGGTCTTGGATGTATGGGGATGAGTGAATTTTATGGAAATTACGACGATAATGAATCAATAGCAGTCATCCATCACGCTATCGACAAAGGGATTAACTTTTTTGACACTGCAGATATGTATGGCCCGGAAAAAAATGAAATCCTGGTTGGAAAAGCCTTGAAGGGGAAAAGAGATGAAGTTGTATTAGCCACAAAATTTGGCGTTATGAGAGGAGCTGGAGGTTCATTCCCGGGTATTAATGGAAAACCAGAATATGTAAAACAAGCGTGTGAAAAGAGTTTACAAAGATTGGGAATTGATCATATCGATTTGTATTATCAACATAGAGTAGACCCAAATACACCCATTGAAGATACCGTTGGCGCTATGTCTGAATTGGTAAATGAAGGCAAAGTCAGATTTCTTGGACTTTCTGAGGCAACCGAGGAAATTATTAGAAGAGCTCATAAAATTCATCCAATTTCTGCGGTTCAAACGGAATACTCTTTGTGGAGTAACGATTTGGAAGCCGTCATACCGGTATGCAGAGAGCTTGGTATAGCCATGGTTCCTTATAGTCCGTTAGGAAGAGGATTTTTATCAGGAAATTATAGATCACCGGATGATTTTGAAGCAGGTGATTTCAGAAGGTATAATCCCAGATTTAGTGCCGAGAATTTTAGCAAAAATTTGGAAATTTTGGAAAAAGTTGAAGAAATAGCCAAATCAAAATCTGTAACTCCTTCACAAATTGCGCTTGCCTGGGTTTTATCCAAAGGTGATGATATGTTCCCAATCCCCGGCACAAAAAGAATTAAATATCTGGATGAAAATATTGAAGCAACTAAAATTTCGCTTGAAACGGATGAAGTTGAACAGTTAGACCAATTGTATAAATTAGTTTCCGGGAACAGGTATTGAGGCAGGGCAAATTTCCTGTGAGTGATTCTTGATGGAGGCCGTTGGAAGGGGGATTCCCGCCCGCACAACAAAGTTAACGCGAAATCAGATCACATTTATTCGAAATAACTCCGAACTTAAAAGGCTGCCCCAATAACGAGGCAGCCTTTTTTTTTGCCCCTGCTAACGGTTGTGAGATTAAAACTAAATACTGTATATTTGATTGATGATATTCTATAAATTCCGCCGGTTATTTGCTTATATTCCGGCTGTGATAGTTGCGATTTTTCTTTTTTCCTTTGTTCATTCAGAACTTGGGTTGTTCAATTATGATCACGGCGATCATTCTGAGCATGACCATTGTGAAATTGTTCAGACTACCAATATCCCGGGTGTCAGTTTTAAGGTACCACAGCCCAAACTTGAAATAAACAAGTTTCTCTCAGAGAATATAAATTTATCATCTGAATTTTGCGATATCATCCACCCGGTTCGTTATCAAAATCATCCTTCAACTTACAATTTATGTTCTGAACCAGTCTATATCCTTCATCGATCCCTTCTGATTTAGCCGCTCCACAATAAACATACAATTCTGACCTTTGGCTCTTCTGATGAGGGGCTTTCACTGATTATTTAATTTGGAGCAAAATTGAATTCTTCTTTAAAAATATACTCAATTATTACTTTGTTATCATTTATCCTGGCGGGTTGCTCTGGAGACGATAAGAAGGTTACAAAAGATGAACATCACGATGAAAAAGGTGGTGCCACCGAAGTAAAATTAACCAAAACTGCACAAAAGGATATCGGTTTGAAAGTTGAAACTCTTCAACTGACAAATGCCAGGGGTTTCCTTGATATACCCGCCAAAATAGTGACCAACCAAAATTCTGAAGCCCTTATTGGATCACTGGTTCAGGGGAGGGTAAAAAAGGTTTATGTAAATGTTGGCGATAATGTTAAACAGGGGCAGATCCTTTTCTCTATTGAAAGTCTGGAGGTTGGGGCACTAAAAGCTGGGCTGATAAAAGCCAAGGAAAATCTGGATTTTGCAAAATCGACTCTTGAGAGAGAAAAAAAACTTTTCGAAAAAGGGTTCAGTTCACAGCAGATGCTGGATCAGGTGAATGCAGAATATAACAGAGCACTCGCTGATTTTAATGCGGAAGATAAAAAGATACACTCAGTTGGGTTGATCGATGAGGATGTTTTTGACGTCAAAGGGAATGCTCTTCATTCCTCGGGTTTACTAAATATAAAATCACCAATCAACGGAACAGTTGTTGAGAGAAACCTGGTTACCGGTCAATTTGTTGAGTCAACCTCCAACGGTTTGCGGATAATGAATACAAGTACTGTATGGGTTGACGGACAGGTTTATGAAAAAGATATTGACAGAATAGTAAAAACAGGGAAACTAACCTTTGTCACCCTTGCTTATGGTGATGAGGAATTTTCCGGCAATATTATAAATATCGGTCAGACGGTTGATGAAAAAACCCGCACAATAACCATTCGGGGTGAGATTCCAAACAGAGGAGGCAAACTTAAACCGGAAATGTTTGGAGAGATGACTATCCGTATAGGAGAAGAGGTTGAAACCTTGATGTTGGATGCTGAGGCACTCGTGAAAGAGGGGTCGGAAGAGTATGTTTTTGTTCAGGTAAATGACACTCTTTTCGAGAAACGAATTGTAAAAACCGGATTTCATTTGGATGAAAAGGTTGAGATTACTGAAGGACTTAAGGCCGGCGAGAAAGTGGTTACTAAAGGATCATTTTATCTAAAATCAGAGATTAAGAAGGAAGAAATTGAAGGGGATGCTCACTAATGCTTGAAAAAATAGTACTCTTCATACTTAATCAACGTGGTTTGGTGGTATTTGTTTCTCTCGTAATTGCGGTTATTGGGATATACTCATATATCAATCTCCCAATAGACGCTTTCCCTGATGTAACAAACAATCAAGTCGAAATAATTAGCCATGCAGACGGTTTGTCAGCAATAGAAATAGAGAGGGATGTTACTTATCCCATTGAGATGTCTATGCGGGGTTTGCCCGATGTTGAGCAATTAAGATCGGTTACCAAATTTGGTCTCTCGATTGTGACTATAATCTTCAAAGATAATGTTGATATCTATTTTGCAAGGCAGGTTGTTTTCGAGAGACTTGCAGAAGCCAGAGAACAGGTGCCTACGGGTGTGGAGATGGCACTGGGGCCCGTTGCCACGGCAATGGGTGAGATCTATCAATATACAATTGATGGGAAATACCCGGCAGATTCATTGGAAAAAATAAAATATCTGACTGAATTGCGTACTCTGCAAGAATGGGTAATCACACCTCTGCTTAAGAGTATTAATGGTGTGAATGAGATAAACTCATTTGGAGGATATTTTAAGCAGTATCAGGTGAATATAAGTCCTGAAAAATTGGTAAAGTTCGATATCTCGGCAAACGATGTTTTTGTCGCTGTTACGAACAACAATCAGAATGTCGGCGGGAATATTCTCGAGAAAAACTCCGACCAATATATTGTTCGAGGGGTGGGATTGATTGAAAACCTGGATGACATAGGGGATATTGTGCTTAAATCATCCGCCGGAACTCCGGTGTTATTGCGAGAAGTTGCCGATGTCAGGATCGGAGAAGCTGTAAGAACCGGCGCTGCCATGATCAACGGTGAGCAGGAGGCGGTTGGAGGAATTGTAATGATGCTCAGAGGTGAGAACAGTAAGGATGTTGTTGAGGCTGTAAAAGCAAAAGTGGAAGAAATCAATACAGGTAATGTGCTGCCGGATGGATTAAAGATTGTACCCTATTATGACAGGTCAGAGATTGTAAGTGCCAGTGTGAATACAGTTAACAAGGCATTATTGGAGGGAGCCATTCTTGTCCTCCTGATACTTTATCTTTTACTCAGAAGTTTCAGAGCGAGTATAATAGTTCTCATTGCCTTGCCTCTCACTCTATGTGCTACATTTATTGTGATGAAGATTGTTGGTTTAAGTGCAAATTTAATGTCTCTTGGTGGACTTGCAATTTCGATTGGGATTATTATAGATGCTGCGATCATTCAGATGGAGAATGTTCAGAGGCATTTGAGTGAATCAAGTGGTGATTCGGGAAAACTTTCCACAGTACTCAAGGGTGTCCTGGAAGTGAGAAAACCAAGTATCCTCGGCGAAATAATCATCGCTACCACATTTATACCGATTCTTACTCTCGAGGGGATTGAAGGGAAGATGTTTACGCCATTGGCTCTAACAGTTGGAGTGGCAATTATCTGCTCTCTCTTGATTTCAATCTTTATTACTCCCGTGCTATGTTCACTTTTTCTAAAAGTGCAGCCGGAAAAAGAGAGTTTTGTAATGAAATATGCTCAGAGATACTATCTGAAAATATTTGAGATTGCCCAGAGGAGAAAATCAATTATTCTGGGTGTTGCTTTTTTGTTTTTGGCGGCTGCAATCTTTACTTTTACCAGGCTGGGAACAGAGTTCATCCCAGTGATGGACGAAGGTGCATTTGATGCTGATGTTGCGTTGCTGCCGGGTGTCTCTCTCGATAAAGCCATGGAAATTAACAAACTTGTTTCAAAAAAACTTAAAGAATTTCCCGAACTTGGAACAATTGTAAGTAAAACGGGGCAGACAAGTACGGCTCTTGATACCCGAGGTGTTGATAAGACGGGATTGGTTGGGATTCTAAAGCCGAGAAGTGAGTGGAGAGAAGATATTTCGCGAGAAGAGCTATTTGGCAGAATGCGTGAATCACTTGAAACCATCCCCGGGATAGGATTTGGATTCAGTCAGCCGATCCAGTGCAGAATTGATGAGTTAGTTGCCGGCACCAAGTCACAATTGATCATCAAGCTCTTTGGTGAGGATTTGGATACTCTTAAACTCAAGGCGGGGGAAATCGTCAGGATTCTCTCCTCTGTTGAGGGAGCAGAAGATATTATGGCTGAAAAAGTTGGCGGACAACCTTATCTAACCATCAAAATTGACAGGAGTAAAATTGCACGGTACGGGCTGAATATAAGTGATGTGCAAAATATTATTGAAATTGCGATTGCAGGAAAATCTGCCTCCCGTTTTTTTGAAAAAAACAGAAGTTTTGATATCGTCTTAAGGCTTCCTGAAAAGTACAGGAATTCAGTTGAATCAATTGGTAATATAATGGTCCCAACCAAAACCGAAAACCGCCTTCCTCTTCGACAACTCGCAACAATAGAGATAGTCGAAGGTCCTGTCCAGATTAGCCGTCAGGATGGGATTAGAAGGATAGGGATTGAATTGAATATAAGTGGTAGAGACATCGGTGGTTTTGTTGCAGAGGTGAAAGAGAAACTGAAAGAAGGTGTCAAACTGCCTTCCGGGTATTATCTTTCATGGGGTGGGCAATTTGAAAACCAACAGAGAGCAACTAAAAAACTGGCAATAATTGGGCCTTTGGCGGTTGGTTTAATATTTTTATTACTTTTTGTTACTTTCAGATCAATCAGGCGGGTGTTGCTCGTGATGTCAAATCTTCCATTTGCTTTGATTGGAGGAGTGTTTTCATTGTACATTTCAGGGCAGTTTTTATCAGTTCCTGCATCGGTTGGATTTATCGTATTATTTGGAGTTGCGGTGTTAAATGGTGTTGTACTTGTGTCATATATCGCTGATCTGAAGGAAAATGGGATGGAACTTCATGAAGCAATCAAAACAGGAAGCATGTCACGCTTGAGACCTGTATTAATGACAGCATTGATAGCAATTACAAGTCTTATTCCGATGCTATTTGCCACGGGTGCCGGATCAGAGATACAGAAACCTCTGGCAACCGTTGTAATCGGTGGGTTAATTTCATCCACACTGCTAACATTGATTTTGATTCCGGCTTTTTATCCCTGGTTTGAAAAAAAGGATTCTAACGGGGCACAAATAGATACAAGTCAGGCCGCTATTTCCACCGGGGGTAACATTGATTCGACAGATATGGGATAAGTGGTAGAGGATGCAAACAGCGTGAAATTGGGGTTTATTTCAACTTCACGCTGTCCCGGAAATCGATCTTACTGTTTGTAATTGGGTACCGTATTTTTTACAGCTCCTTTTACATAATAAGCTGAGGAAGTTATACATTTATGGAGCGGATCAGCCTTTGCTCCTGATAACTCTTCATTAATCGGGATTTTCCCGTTTACCACAGGAAATGAGGCTGTCTCGATAGTAAATATCCAGCAGCCTCTTTTTTTATGTCATTTTTCGTTTTTTTTGAATAACACCGGTAATTGTTCATTAACCAAAGTAACTTTTGTGTTTTTTGATCACAAAAAAAGGG
>JAIUOE010000019.1 GCA_020161395.1 Bacteroidota bacterium | reverse complement strand
GAAAGAAGGGTGTGCTGACAGAGTTGGGATTGGTAGCTTTTGCTCACAATTTTAGAAAGATAATATTAGGCAAAATGTTCGAATTTACCCCAAATTTTGCTTAAAAAAGGGTTAATACCCTTTTTTTTTGATCAAAAAACACAAAAGTCACTTTGGTTAATGAACAATTACCGGTGTTATTCAAAAAAAACGAAAAATGACATAAAAAAAGAGGCTGCTGGATATTTACTATCGAGACAGCCTCTTTTTTAATTTCTGTCAGGCTGCTCTGTAGGTTTCAAGTTCCGAACCATCCAGATCGAGTACGGTGATATAGACGGGTACTTTTCTTACTGCGAGTTGTTGTGCCCGCATCGCAAGTTGTGCAAGTCCGGCACAGCAGGGTACTTTCATTATCACGACTGAAATCGAATTCAAATTTGAATAGTCAATCATATCAATCAGTTTCTCAACATACGCTTCTTTGTTACTGTCAAGTTTTGGACAGGCAATAGCCATTGCCTTGCCACTCAGATATTTTGGATGAAAGGCTGTCGAGACAAATCCGGCACAGTCTGCCGCCAAAAGGAGGTCGGCATTCCGGAAAAAACCAGCTTGGGGATTCAGGAGGTGTAACTGAATGGGCCAGTGAGTCAGTTCGCTTGGCTGCTCAAAGCCGACCGGTGCTGTATCAGTTTTAATTTCCACTCTTTTTATGGTCTGTTCAGCGGAACCTTTGCACC
This sequence comes from Bacteroidota bacterium, assembly GCA_020161395.1. Classification (NCBI taxonomy): domain Bacteria; kingdom Pseudomonadati; phylum Bacteroidota; species Bacteroidota bacterium. The sequence goes on along the minus strand of JAIUOE010000019.1, from coordinate 16,517 downwards.
CGCATGAACCACCACCGTGATGCCCGGCATTTTGCTTTTGATCAGTCAATGGTGAGCCTTCAGGTTGAAGCGCCAAAGGATTGATTATTTTGTTGGCTTTCAGGTAGTCAAGAGCCTCGGTAAAAAACTCTATCTCGTTGTGGTCGAGGAGATGTTCGAGATGAGCTTTGATCACATTGGGACCACCTTTGACGATGTACTCCATCACTTTTGTTTCGTTGTACGGTTCAGCCTCCCGTTCAACAATTTGCAGGGCTCCCGTGGGACATTCCCCGATGCAGGCACCGAGACCATCGCAAAAGAGGTCGGAGATCAAACGGGCTTTACCGTCGATTATTTGAAGTGCACCTTCGTGACATGCAGGGACACACTCGCCGCAACCGTCGCAAAGCTCTTCATTTATTGTAATTATTTTTCTAAGCATTTCATTTTCCTAAACAGATAAAAAAGTCTGATTCAAATATAATCTTTTACTTGCAAATCACAAAATGAAATAAAATTCACATTATTGGATTACTGCATTATTGGATTATTGCATTATTGCATTATTGGATTCCTCAGTCTCTCCATCCGATGTAATCAGGATCATGTTCGATTCTGTAAGATCCGTCGGGATTGGGGAGTACGCCGATAAAGTCAAAACGGATTTCTTCGTAGAAAACAGTGGTTTTGAACATATACTTTTGTGCGTATTTTTTCAGATTTTTTACCTTTGCACGGGAGATTGCGTGCTGAATATCGATGAAATTTTCATCACTTCGATATTTTACTTCGATGAAGACGAGGGTGGTGTTGTCGAGGGCTACAATATCGAGTTCACCGTGACTTTCTCTCCAGTTTTTATCGAGTATCTTAAATCCGTTTTTGATGAGATACTCTTCGGCGATTTTCTCGCCGATTTTTCCTGTTTCAATGGAAGACACGGTGAACCCGAAAATTTAATTAGCTGAAAAGCCCCAGCTTGAAGTTTTTCTTTCCTTTTCTCAGCACAAAATATTTGCCAAAAAGAAAATCTCCGGCTGCAGGGGTAAATTCAGGGTCTGTTATTCTGTTGTTGTTGAAGTAGATACCGCCACCCGTTATATCTCTTCTGGCAGCACCTTTGCTCGGGTAAAAACCTGCGAGTACAAGAATATCGACCAATGCAGGAACTGTTTCGTTTGCACTCAATTGAACAAACGGTGTGGTCTTGCACAATGATTCAAAAGTGGATTCATTGATCGACGAAATCTCTGCTTCACCAAAGAGCGCTTTCGAGGCAGCAACTGCACCAAGCATTTCATCTCTGCCATGTATGAGAGAGGTAATCTCTTCAGCGAGCTTTCTGTGAGCCATTCTTCTTCCGGGGTCGGAATTGTGAACTGCTTCGAGTTCTTCTATTTCCTCCTTTGAGAGGAAAGTGTAGAATTTAAGGAACTTGATAACATCCCTGTCGTCCACATTCAACCAGTACTGGTATAACTCGTAAGGCGATGTCCGCTTTTTATCCAGCCATACAGTGCCTGCTTCGGTTTTACCAATTTTCTTGCCGTCAGCGGTTTGGATAAGAGGGAAGGTCATGCAATGAACTTTTTTATTCTTCTTTTTCCAGATAAGATCCATACCGGCTGTGATGTTACCCCACTGATCGCTGCCGCCAATCTGAAGTTCGCAGTTGTAATTTTCATTCAGTTTGAAATAGTCAAAAGCCTGCATAATCATATAGCTGAACTCTGTGTAGGAGATTCCCTTGTCGGGGTCCTGAAGTCTGCGTTTCACCGATTCCTTTGTTACCATCACATTCACAGAGAACTTTTTGCCAATTTCACGCAGATATTCGAAAGCGGAAATGGTGCTTATCCAGTCGTAGTTGTTGGTCATTACAGCTGCGTTGTCACCTGTAAAGTCGAGGTACTGTGAGAGTTGTCCTTCGAAGATTACAGCCCAGTTCTTTACGAGATCATCGGCGCTCAGTTCTCTTTCAGCTTCTTTGCCTGAAGGGTCGCCAAGTAGAGCGGTAGCTCCTCCCACCACACAAATAACCTTGTTACCTGCCTGCTGGAACCTGCGCAGTCCGAGGATGGGAATCAGGTGTCCGATGTGCAGGGAATCTGCCGTAGGGTCGAATCCTGCATACAAGGTTATTGGTCCCTCTTTAAGTCTTTCTTTTAACTGATCAAGCGGTGTCGACTGGTAAATGAGTCCGCGCCATTCAAGTTCATCAACAATGTTATTCCACATATTTTCCCAAAATTTGAAAATTCAAAAAATACCAACCACTAATTTAACTAAATGAGAGGTAAACCCGGCTACGAATCGAAATCCGTACATAAAAAGAGGCTGTCCGGAATCAAATCCGGCACAGCCTCAAGACTATCAATACAATTATTGGATTACTGCATTATTGGATTATTGCATTATTGCTATTTTCTTTTCGCTTCCACCATAGCGAATGCTGCCATATTTACAACATCATCCACTTCAGCGCCGCGTTGCAGAACATAAACAGGTTTGCTGAAACCGTTAAGGATTGGTCCCACCACTTCGGCACCCCCAATTCTGTTGAGGAGTTTGTATGCTATGTTCCCTGAATCGAGATTCGGGAAGATCAACACATTTGCTCTGCTCTTCAGAGATGAGAATGGATAGAGATTGTTGAGGATATCGGGCACAACTGCTGTATCTGCCTGCATTTCACCTTCAACAAGAATATCGGGAGCCAGCCGTTTTACAATTTCGGTGGCCTTCTTTACTTTGTTGCTGGAGATTGACGGGGCACTTCCAAAATTGCTGAATGAAAGCATTGCGACTCTGGGTTCGATGTCAAACCGTTTTACTGCCCTTGCAGACAGTATTGCAATCTCTGCAAGTTCTTCAGGATTCGGATCGACATTCACAGTAGTATCAGCAAAGAAATAAACCTTGCCTTTGATAATCAGAATGTACATACCTGAAACGCGGCTTACACCGGGTGCCAAATCGAGAACTTCGAGTGCGGGTCTGATAGTTTCGGGATAATGTGAAGTCATACCGGCTATCATCGCATCTGCATCGCCCATTCTGACCATCATCGCTGCAAAATAATTTTTGTGACGGTGACGGGTAAGGAGCCTTCTTGCTTCCTCGCGGGTGATTCCTTTTCTCTGACGGTGTTTGTAGAATTCGTCCACATACATTTCAGATTTATCCCAGTCAAATGGGGAAACAATTGTCAATCCCTCGGGATCAACACTGTGTTCTTCCATCATCGGGAGAATTTCTTCACGGTTGCCGATGAGAATCGGATTAGCAATTTCCATGTCTTTTATAATCTGTGCGGCACGGAGAATCTTCGGGTTGTTCCCCTCTGAGAAGACGAGTGAGCCGGTCTTCAGTCTTTGAGCCATATGAATGGTTCTTCTTACGATTTCCTGTGACACTCCCAGCCTCTCAAGAAGCTGTTCTTTATATGCATCGAAATTGGCGATCGGTTTTCTTGCTACACCTGTCTCCATTGCAGCTTTTGCCACCGCAGGGGCGACCCATGTAAGCACTCTGGTATCGAAAGGTTTCGGCACGATGTAGTCTGTTCCGTATTCCAGTTCCTGTCCTTCGTAAGCCCGTCTCACACTGTCAGGAACCTCTTCCTTGGCAAGTGCTGCGAGGGCGTATGATGCTGCAAGTTTCATTTCATCGTTGATTGCTGATGCCTGCACATCAAGAGCTCCGCGGAAAATGAAAGGGAAGCCGAGAACATTGTTGATCTGATTCGGATAGTCGGAACGCCCGGTTGCCATGATGATGTCTTTCCTTACAGAGGTGGCATCTTCATAGGTGATTTCGGGATCAGGGTTAGCCATGGCAAATACTATGCAATTTGGAGCCATGCTTGCGACCATCTCTTTGGAAACAACATTTCCTTTTGACAGCCCGACAAAAACATCTGCACCTTTTATTGCGTCAGCGAGGGTTCTGGCATCGGTCTCATGCGCAAATTCCTGCTTAAACTCATTCATTCCTTCAGTTCTGCCTTTATAGATGGCGCCTTTGGAATCGCAGAGAGTGATATTTTCGATTTTTGCACCAAGTTTTACATAGAGTCTTGAGCACGATATGGCGGATGCTCCGGCACCGTTTACAACAATCTTCACTTCAGAAAGTTTTTTCCCGGAAAGTTCGACTGCGTTAATAAGTGCGGCACCGCTGATGATTGCTGTTCCATGCTGGTCATCATGGAAAACAGGGATGTTCATCGTCTGCTTGCATTTCTCTTCAATGTAGAAACATTCGGGCGCTTTAATATCTTCAAGGTTGATACCACCGAAAGTCGGTTCGAGCATCTGGACAGCTCTTACGATCTCATCGGGGTCTTTACTGTTTAATTCGATGTCAAAAACATCGATGTCAGCAAATCTTTTGAAAAGGACTCCCTTGCCTTCCATCACAGGTTTACCACCAAGGGGTCCGATATCTCCGAGTCCAAGCACAGCAGTACCATTGCTCACTACAGCTACAAGATTACCTTTTGCTGTATATTCATAAGCGAGCATGGGATCTTTTTCGATCTCAAGGCATGGTTGTGCCACTCCCGGGGTGTATGCGAGAGACAGGTCTCTCTGTGTAATGCAGGGCTTCGTTGGGATAACTTCTATTTTCCCTTTTCTACCGCTACTGTGGTAGTCCAAAGCCTCCTGCTTTGTTGTCTTCATTTTTGCTCCTGATTAATAAAGAACGGATTCTTTTAAGATATGAAAAGTAGCTAACTTTGATGAGATAACAAAATAGATTATTATTTAATTACTTCCCAAATTGTTTGAGGTGGTGATTAATATGAATATATGCCAGCCTGCTCCATTGTTTTTTTGAAAGGTTGCCAAAATACGGGTGTTCTCTTGGGCCATCGTCTCCGTAACTTTGTGGAAAATCTTTCACCATATCGATCAGTGTTTGTTTGTCAAGATTGAAACCGGCCGGTTTTGTTCCGCCGGTCACTGATTGAAACTTCAGAAATCCTTCTGAGCATTTCTTCGTTGTCTTTCATGTTCAGTAAATTCTTCATCATTCTTCTCCTTAAACCTGTCAAATATAAACAGTTTTTTATTTTCGATCAGGAAATATCATGGATTTTGAAAGTTATAATCTTTATTCAAAGTTTCGAAGGGGGATACATGCAAGTCGGTGTTCTGGTGGTTCACATTGTCCTCTTTTGGATGGAATAAAATTATTATCTTACCCGATTATTATTTATTTTATCCGGAGACCAAATGAAGAGAATTTCAACGCTTATAACGCTGATTCTATTCCTTTCACCCGCAGCTGTTTTTGCCTGCACAAATTTTATTGTAACAAAAGGTGCCTCAGTGGATGGTTCCACAATGATAACCTACACAGCCGATTCATATATGATGTATGGCGAGCTCTATCACTTTCCTGCTGCAAAATACCCTGAAGGGGCTATGCTCGAAGTGTTTGAGTGGGATACAGGCAAACTTCTCGGAAAGATAAAACAGGTCCGGGAGACTTATAATGTAACAGGTAACATGAACGAACATCAGCTCGCCATTGGTGAAACCACTTTTGGCGGCAGAGGTGAGCTTACCAACCCGAAAGGGATTATTGATTACGGAAGTCTTATATATATCACCCTTCAGAGGGCAAAAACCGCCCGTGAAGCGATCAGGATAATGGCTCAACTTGTTGAAGAATACGGCTATTACAGTTCGGGTGAGTCATTCTCGATTGCTGACCCAAATGAAGCATGGATTTTGGAAATGATCGGAAAGGGACCCGGAGTAAAGGGAGCCAACTGGGTTGCAGTCAGAATTCCCGACGGATATGTTTCGGGACACGCAAACCAGGCAAGGATTACAAAATTCCCCTTGAATGACCCTGATAACTGCCTCTACTCGAAAGATGTAATTTCCTTTGCGAGAGAAAAAGGATATTTTTCGGGAAAGGATGCAGATTTTGACTTCGCCGCCGCATACTCACCACTTGACTTTGGAGCAATCAGATTTTGTGACGGAAGGGTATGGTCGCTTTTCAGACGCTGCAATTCGACCATGGTTAAATACCTCTCATATATAAAAGGTGAAAACCTCGAGAGGATGCCCCTATATGTGAAGCCTGACAAAAAGCTATCGGTTCAGGATGTGATGGGTTTGATGCGTGACCACTACAACGGAACAGAGCTCGACATGACAACGGGAGTCGGAGCCGGACCTTATGGTAATCCCATGAGAGCGCGTCCGCTTACATGGAAATATAACGGTGAAGAGTATTTTAACGAGAGACCGATTTCAACACCTCAGACCGGCTGGTCGTTTATCAGCCAGTCACGCAGCCATCTGCCAAACGAGGTTGGCGGACTCCTTTGGTTTGGAATGGACGACACCTATACCACAGTCTGGTTTCCGGTTTATGCAGCAGTAACTGATGTCCCGGAAAACTACAGAAAAGGACTTGGGTCATTGTCACATTTCACCTGGGAATCGGCATTTTGGGTGTTCAATGCTGTCGCCAATTTCGCTTATCCGCGCTACAATTTTGTAATTGATGACATCAGGACAGTTCAAAATCAGCTTGAGGGGCAGTTCCTGCTCCGCCAGAAGGAAGTTGAGGAAAAGGCGGCTAAACTTCTTTCTTCATCAAGGGCTGAATGTCTGATGTTTCTGACGAATTATACAAAGGAATCGGGAAAGACAGTCTATAACACCTGGAAAAAACTGAGCGAGGATTTGCTTCTTAGATATGTGGATGGTGTAAAGAAAAACGAGTATTTTAAGACAGTTAACATCGGCTATCCTGATGATTTCAAAAAGCAGATAGTCAGCGAAAGCGGAGACAAGCTGAAAGTGAAGAAGCTCCCCGGTGAGAAAGAAGCTGCGATTGGCGATCACATCAATAATGCGAAGGAACTGATCAAAAAGAAGGATTATGTTTCGGCAAAATCGGAACTTGAATCGCTTCTGAAACTCGATCCGGGAAACTCATGGGCAAGTGCAGAGCTTAAGAAAGTAAATGATCTGCTAAGGGCAATTGAAGACCTGCACAACAAAAATTTCGGGATGCAGTAGGCTCTAACCTTCGAGCATCTCTGTGAGGATATGAATATTACCATCGGTGAGCTTCGCCAGGGCTGGTGTGAGCTCACCGTGTTTTAAGTTCGAGAACGAATGCAAAAATGAAAATGGAATAGAGCGGGCAATCAGTTTAAGATCCTCCTGCTTAATAAATTCATCAGAATCACTTCCGACAATCCAGCATACTGCTTTTATCTCTGACAGTCTTTTCCTGTCCATATGAGAGGGAGACTCCCAAAGTATTTTTACCCGGTCAAGGAGCAAAGGAAATTTCTCCGGTTCGGGGGACACTCCTTCGTAGTCCTGAATCATTTCATCATCGAGAGCAATTTGCGGAAATACCTGATCGAGGTTTACATCATCCCTCCAGCCTTCAATTCCTGTATCGGGAGCGATAGATACAACCCTTGTGATCCGGTCAGGTTCCGAGTAGGCGACGACGAGAGCGGTTATGGCACCGTCGCTGTAACCCACAATCGATGCCTTTTCGATACCGAGATGATCCATGAGACCCATAACATCGGTTGCATAGAGTTCATAATTTAGAGGCAGTTTACCATGAAACGACTTGCCATGTCCTCTGAAGTCGAGCAGAACCAGCTTATACTCAGTGAGATCAAGAGCAGATGCGACAGGGATCATCTCTCTGCTGTCACCCAGACCCCCGTGAAGGAGGATTACCCAACGGTCACCCTGACCCGCCACCGAGTAGAAAAGGGGAGTGTTATCGGGAGTTACAAAATAGCCGTCAGTCATATCATTGTGGCAAAGTAAAAAAGAAAGTTGTACCCAAGCCGGGAGTTGATTCCACTCTTATTTGTCCGCCGTTTTTCTCGATCATGTCCTTACACAATACGAGACCGAGCCCCGTCCCTTTTTCCTTGTTGGTGCCGAGTGTGGTATTTTGTTTATCTATTCTGAAAAGCCCGGCGAGCGATTTGGGGCTGATACCCACTCCGTTGTCGACGACATACACTTCGATAAATCCCGGGAGGTCTGATGCACCAACTCTGATTTCGCCTCCCTCCGGAGTAAACTTGATCGCGTTATAAACAAGGTTTCTGAGGAGAAGGTAAAGCATGTTGTGATCGGCAAAAACTTTCTTCCCGGGTGAGCCCTCGTTGCTCAGTTTAAGTTTTTTCTCTGCTGCGTTGTCAGAATAGAGGGCAAAAACATCATTTACAACATGGAAAAAATCGAGCTCGGCAGGGGAGAAGACCATGGAACCTCTCTGAACCTGTGCCCAGGCAAGGAGGTTCTCCAACAGTTTAAACTGGTTGTGAGCCGATCTGTTCATGTCGAGGACAAAAGCCTTGATTTGTGCCCTGTCCATGATATCAATATCTTCAGCGAGTAATTCTGTAATTCCAAGGAAAGAGTTGAAGGGGCTTTTCAGATCATGGGCGATGATGGAGAAAAATTTGTCTTTGGTGGCATTCAGCACTTCCAGCTCTTCCGAATATTTTTTCAGTTTTTCCTGGTTGAGCATTTTTTCATACTGCAGTCTTCCTCTCTCGAGGGCATAGAAAATCGATCTTGCGAGGAGGCTGCTGTGCACTTCCCCCTTTACAAGATAGTCCTGTGCTCCTTCACGAACAGATTTAAGAGCGAGAGATTTGTCCTCATTGCCGGTGAGCACAATAACGGGAATATAGGGATATTTGGCAAAGAATGTCTTAAAGGTTTCGAGGCCCTGACTTTCGGGAAGCCCGAGATCGAGAAGAACTATCTGAATATTTTCACTTTTTGTAAGCTCGATGGCATCAGTAAGGTTTGAGGCTGAATGTAAATTGTAATTTTCATCGGGCATTCCCTCTCTGATAAGAAGTGTGATCAATCTGGCTGCAATGGCACTGTCTTCTACGAGGAGAATCCTTAACTTTTCCTGTGACATGAAATTTTCCGTGAAATTAATTGCTAAAGTTATTCAATAATCTGACAATATCTTCAGGCGACAGCAACAGTTTTGCCGCACCGGTCTCGGCAGCCACTTTTGGCATGCCATAGACAACACAACTGCTCTCGTTTTGAGCAATGGTGTACCCGCCTGATTTTTTAATCTGAAGCAGCCCGTCTGCTCCGTCGGCACCCATGCCGGTAAGAAGAATGGCTAAGGAATTTTTTTCAAAATTCTGAGCAATTGAAGAAAAAGTTACATCGACAGAGGGACGGTGACCGTTTTTCGGTGGATCCTTGGAGATGACGAATCTGCCGCCGCTGTCAAATTTCAGATGTGTATCCTCCGGGGGGAAATAAATGTGTCCCAGTTTCGGTGTGTCACCATTTTCTGCAAACTTTACCGTCAGGGGAGAGGCTTTGTCAAGCCACTCGACCAGCCCTTGAATAAAACCCTCGCTGATATGCTGGACGCAGACTATCGGGTCGGGGAACCCCGGTTTCAGTCTTTGAAATATTTCAGCGAGAACCTGAGGACCGCCGGTTGATGCCCCGATTCCAACTATTTTGAAAGTGTTTTTAATATTAAGGTTTGTGCTCTCCACACTTTCTGTAACTCCGGACTGAGCACCCGGTTTTCTTCTTCTCTTAAAAGTGTGTACTCCTGCGAGGAGAGTGATTTTCTTTACGAGAGCGGCAGCAGATTTCCTGAATTCATCCTCAACCTGGAGTACCGGTTTGGGGAAGACATCCACAGCCCCTGCATCAAGCAGTGTGAAAATGGTTTCTTCATCTCCTTTCGATTGTACTGAAGAACTGATCACCAGAATCGGCTTCGGGTGTCTCTCCATGATCTCCATAATCAGTTCGTGACCATCGATTGCAGGCATATGGTAGTCGGTACAGATTACATCAGGATTTAAAACCGGTATTGCGGCAAGCGCTTCAAGTCCATTTGTAAAAGTACCAACTATCTCGACTTCAGGATACTGAGCGAGCAATTTTTTCAGGATATGGAGTACAACCAGTGAGTCGTCAACGAGTAAAACTTTTACAGGGTTATTTTTCCCGTTCATATCATTCCCTAAATTTGGTAAAACTGTTCATTTACAGGAGCCTTTGAATTGTTTCAATCAGAACTCTTTGATCGAATCCTGACTTGGTAAGGTAAGCATTTGCACCACATTCCAGCCCTTTCTTCTTTTGCTCATCGGATGATAACGATGTAACCAGAATTATCGGCAAAGAGGTGTACCTTTTATTTTGTCTGATTTTTTCAGTGAGCGACAGACCATCCATATTTGGCATTTCGATATCCGAAACCACCGCATCGATATCATTTGAAGTCAATTTTGCAAATCCGTCCAGGCCGTCCACAGCAACTATCACCTCATATCCGGCACCCTCAAGTATTCGTTTTTCCTGTGTGCGGGTGGTTATGGAATCCTCGACAAGTAAAATTCTTTTTTTGCCGGCGGATTCACCTTCAATAATGGTAGATTCTGCTGCACTGTAACTTTTGGTTTTGACTGATCGCACAAGGTCCTGCGGGTTAAGAATAATGCATACATCACCCGTTCCGAGGATGGTGGACCCGGAGACATTCCTTACTTTTTGGAGCATGATGCCGAGGGGTTTTACCAGCACCTCCTGCTCATCAATCAGAGAATCAACTATAAATCCGGCTTTTTCTCCCATGGAAGATATTATTATGCACTGGTATGAAGAGGAGTTGGCTTTATTGTCATCACTTTTTTTCGGTTGCAGTTCCAACAGAGACTCGAGAGTGACGATAGAGACCGGCTCATTCTGAAAAACAATTGTGTCTCTCCCTTCCATCGAAAAGATTTCAGATTTCTGTACAAGTACGGATGTATCGATATAGTCGATGGGGATTGCAAAGATGACATCATTCACGCTTACGGTCATCACCCGTAAGGTTGCCAGAGTCAGGGGAAGATCAATAATGAATTTCGTCCCTTTTCCCTTCACGGATTCAATACTGATTCTTCCTTTTAGCTTGCTGACATTTGCTCTCACCACTTCCATACCAACCCCGCGTCCCGAGACATCGGTTATCATTTTGGAAGTTGAAAACCCGGGGCTAAAAATCAGGTTGTGAATTTGAGCAGGGGAAAGATTGGCGGCTTCCTCCCTGGTGATCAGCTTTTTCTTTATCGCCGTCTCCAGAATCGATTTATCATCGATGCCGTTGCCGTCATCCTCAAGAATTATGGTAATCGTCGAGGCTGAATGGAGTGCCGTAAGTTTTATAGTGCCGCAGCGGGGTTTCCCGGCTTTCAATCTTGCTTCCGGCAACTCGATGCCATGATCAATGGAATTCCTTATCATATGCATCAGCGGATCTCTCATTTCTTCGAGGATTTTTTTATCCGCAGTAATCCCGGCTCCCTCCACAATAAAATTGACCTCCTTGTTCAACTCTCCGGCGATGTCTCTTACCATTCGGGGATAGAGATTAAAAATGTTGGAAAGCTGCAGCATTCTGAGGTTTTTGATTACTTCCTCAAAACCGTAAGAGACAAAATTCAGACGCGAATTATCTTCCGAGAGGCCTTCCCGGAAACCACCAATTTCCACTGCAGCGGCGTCAAATCTGTTTCTGAGTTTGTTGACGGTTGTGATTATATCAGAGTGAGCGAGCTTGAAATCCTTCTTAAGAGGAGACACGGACTGCTCGATCATACGAAGGTCGCGAATGGATTCTTCAAGCAGAGCGCCAAGGTTGTCAATCTTTCCCAGTCTAAGGGCAAGCTGGATTTTGGAAACTGTGAGTTCACCGGAGAGATTCATCAGGGTATCCAGTTTCGAAGCCGCAACCCTTATTGTATCGATGGCAAAAGATTTCACTGTCTCAGCCGGGGTATCGGGTTCTGGCGCCGGAGTTTCATTTTGTTCGGAAGAAGATTCGGGGCTCAGCACCTCAACTACTGTTTCATTCTGAGTAACAGGCATCTCTTTTATTGCCGGAGGAGTTGTCTCCGCATTCAGAATCGCCGAGGTCACCGCTTCCACATCAAAATTGAGAGGTTCTCCTGTTACAGCTTCATTTACGAGGCTTTTTATTACATCAAGAGCTTTATACATCCTGTCGAAATCTGCTCTTTTCAGCTCTGTATTATCTTTTTTTACTGCCCCGAGCATATCTTCAAAGAAATGAGCAAGGGTTACCACACCGGCGAGCCCGATCATCCTCGCTCCACCTTTCATACTGTGAGCCACTCTCATCAGTCTGGACAAAGCATCAAAATCGAATACATTGGCTTCCAGCTTCAGGAGTTCGCTGTTCAGGATTTGAATGCTTTCTTCAAATTCGATTTTGAAAATGCCTCTAAGCTCGGGATCGGATATCACAAATTACCTCTTCTACAGGTGATCATTTGAATCATACAAGTGATTTAAGAGCAGTCGCGGTTTCATTCAACTTTTGGATACCCACTCTGGTTTGCGACAAACCTGAGGCAGTCTCTTTAACTCCTGCGTTGATGGCATTCATGGCTTCCACCACCTGTTTTACCGCCGCCACCTGTTGCTTTACCGTAAATACTGTTTGTTGGGACATATCAAAAGTAGTTGAGATGAACGATGCAAGTTCGTTGAACGCCTCGGCTGTTTTTCTCGCAGCATTGATGCTGAGATCAACATTCTTTGTGCCCTCTTCTGTGGCCATTACAGTTGAATTGGTGGCTTTTTGAATATCCGCCACAACTGTATTAATTTTTTCGGCTGACTTTTTACTTTGGTCAGCGAGTTTTCTGATTTCTGAAGCAACCACCGCAAAACCTTTGCCGTGCTCACCGGCTCTGGCAGCTTCAACAGCAGCATTGAGAGCGAGGAGGTTCGTCTGGTTGGCGAGGTCGGAAACGAGCCCTGTAATTGAGCTGATCTGGTTTGTTTGTTCACTTAGTCTTAGAATCTGTTCGGCAACTGAAGCAACTTTATCTTTGAGAACCGCCATGGTATTCATGCTGAGCTGAACCGTTTTTGCTCCGTCATCAGCAATATCTGATGCCTTGTTCGCTGATTCTGCTGTTTCGCCCACTTTACCCGCAGTCTGACTGAAGGTGACATCGAGCTCGTTCATTGTTGAAGTGGTTTCATTTACAGAAGCTGCCTGCTGTGATGCAACTTTTTCGTGCTCGTTGATGGTGGCTGCCATCTCGGAAGATGTGGCGGCAATGGCGGAAATGGCAGAGCCTACAGTGGAAACCACGCTTCTGGTGATGAATATGGCGAGCAGAATTGCAGTAATAATAGCCACGGTGGCGCCGGCAAGAGATGTAAAAATCAGTGTATTCATCACTGTGTCTCTTCTCTCTCTTAAAGCCTCGAGAGCCTTCCGCTCTTCACCTTCGATCTGTTTGAACAGTGATTTTATATTTGCAGTAAAGGATTTGGAAATACTCTCAGCCTCAGCTTTCATGGCTTTCTCCTGGTCACCTTTTTTGACAAGGGCAATGGTTGCATTGTTAAAAAGTACCTCCTCCTCAAAAAGTTTTATGACTTGTTTAAGTCTCTCGTGGTTGTCTTTCTTTTCATCTGATGATTCATCCATTTTCTGTACATTCTCTCTAAAACTTTTTTCCGCCTCATTGTAACTCAATAATGACTCCTCTTTCATTCCCACAAGATACTGAAGATGAGTTGCTTTTGAAGCCAGATAACTGTTAAATGCTTCGTCTCCGAGAAATATCATTTCATTTGCATTTTTACGGACGACATTTATATCCTCAAGACTTTGCATATAGCTGTAGTTGAGAATGGAACTGACAATCATGATTAAGACAACAATTGAATAGCCGAGGCTGATTTTTGTGCCTAATTTGAGTTTATTGAACCAACTGAGCATGATAAATATCCTTGTTTTAAATTTGATTTGCAGCTAAACTTCTTCATGAACGATGAGATTACCGTTCAGCAATATTTTTTCGAGGTCGATAAGTGTGAGCATTTTATCCTGATAATGCGCAGCACCATTCTGAAAAGAGTCATTAATAAATTTTGATGCAGCAGGAAGAGGTGAAATGTCTGCCTTATTGATGTAGATTACATCCTCCACTTCATCAACGGGGATACCTGCTTCGCCGTCCTCAAGTCTTACAATTATTACTTTTGTTCGTTTGGCGTTCCTGTCCAATTGTATTTTGAAGACCGGACTGATATCAACAAGAGTAATGATGTTGCCATGATAATTAATCTGTCCTATGATGTGCGACGGGCAACAAGGGACAGGGGAGACTTTTTTAATTTCATGGAAACCCTGGATGATATTCAGATCAATACCGAGGTATTCATTGTTAAGTTTGATTACAGCAACGGGTTCTCTGTTAATATTATCGTCGGCAATCTGTCTCTCTCTCAAAGATCGAGCTCTTTCACTGAATATTTCCCTCTCTTCAGAGTTGGATTCAGGTGAAAAATAGCGATTTCGAGCTTCAGGAATTGAGTCTGACGAAGGATTTTCTTTTTCGTCGTCATTTTTCGCAGGAAAATCAACAGAGTCGGTCAAGGTCAGGATATTCCCGACCGAGAGGAGCGTCACAATAATTCCTCCTGAATTTGTAACACCTTCCACAAAATTATATGATGTGTTTCCATCCTCAGGCATTACAGTTCGAATATCTGTGATATCCTCCTGTTTGATTTCAACCACATTATTAACTTCGCTGACTATCAAAGCAGGTGAGAATTCACCATTTGAAAGGACAATGACATTGTCCGTAACAAGACATCTGTGACGGGTTCCGTTTATTCTTTGGTCGAGATCAATCACCGGAATGAATCTCCCCCTAAGGTCGAAGATTCCCCGGATCCAGGGAGGCATTTCATCGGAAGGTGTAAGTTCAGGAAGCGGGAGTATCTCCTGTACCATTTCCGCGGGCAGTGCATACGAGAGCCCGTTCAATTCAAAAACAAGATAGTTAAAGCTGTTCATCTGTTACTCGGTTACCTGTTTCGCCACTGTCTCAGTGAGATGACATTTTGTTAATCTCTTCAATTATTTCCGTAACTTTCATGTTCTGATAAAAGGCAACTGTCTCCTCAGGGTCAAGCTTCGCGAGCTGCTCGAGAGCCATGCCCCTGCACTTCTGAGCCCTTTGTTTTTCACCGAGGAAGTCGTAAATGGATGCCAGTTCGACAGAAGCCGGAAAAAACTGATGATTCAAATATAATACTTTATTAAACAAAGCAATTGCATTCTCCAATTCACCCTGCTCATTGGCAATTTGTCCGAGCAGAAAATATGAGCCCGGATTGAAGGGGTTTTGTTCACTGACCATGTCACAAAGGTTTTTTGCCTCATCAAGTCTTCCTGAATTTGCCTTCGTTCTTGCAAGTGCGAGAAGGTCTGTTTCATTTTTCAACTCGATTTGAGGTTGCAGTTGATCGGTAGCCGAAGTTACAGGACCGGCAGGCAAGTCGATTTTTGCAGCGGTTCTCTTTTTGGGGAGATGAATCCGGGGCTCGGATACCAAACCCGGGTCGTTGTTTTTCAGTCTCGCCGGAGGTACTGACCGCGACTCTTTTCTGGAATCGACTTTACTGTAAATGAATGATTCTTCGAAAGGGATAAGCGAGAGTCCCTGAAAATGCCTGTTAGCCAGTTCAGAGTGACCGGTGAGCAGATATCCCTCCGGCTTTAAAGCCTTTATAAAGTTATTTACAGCTTTTTCAACTCCGTCATGGTTAAAATATATAAACACATTTCTGCATACAATCAGGTCGAATCTCTCTTTGGTTGTTCCGGGGAATTCACTAAGGTCAGCAACCAGATTAAAATATTTGAAGGTAACCAGATTCCTGATTTTATCTTTAAGGTGATAAACACTTTTGGCAAGAGTAAAATATTCCCGGATTACAGCCTCGGGTACCGATCTGAATGACCAGTGCGTGTATAAACCCTTTCGTGCTTTCTCGAGAGCCTGAATATTGATATCTGTTCCCGTCAATTCAAGATTCCAGTCAGTTGAATCAGGAAGAAGCTCGTGCAAAATCATGGCAATCGAGTAGATTTCTTCACCGGATGAACAAGCCGCACTCCAGATATGAAGATTTCTGGTGAGTTTATTCTTTTCGATAAGTTGAGGGAGGATTTTTTCTCTCAGGAGTGACATCTGTCCGTGGTCACGGAAAAAGAAAGTCTCTGTGTTGGAGAGTTCAACTGCAATCTTTTTTAATTCTTCATTGCCCCCTTCACCAAACTCTGACAAAAGTTTGATGTAGTCGACAGATGATTGTAACGCCAGTTCCTTAATCCGTGAAGTGAAGAATTTTTGAAGTTTTATATCATCCTTGCCGAATTCGGTCAATCCGGTTTTTGAACTGATCAATCTTTTTAATTCGATAAGTGTGGCTGCATCTATAGTCTGGGGCATAACCGGATTTCACAAATTCTTTAATTCTGCTCCGAATATAATAATTTATTTAGTTGTTGTAATAACACAATAGAAATGACACTGCTAAAAACTCTTTAGAAGTGTCACCAAATATATGAATTAATGTTTTAGTTCAAGCAAAGAATTAGGGTAACTGAAGGAGGGCGTAGCCCGACTGAAGTTA
>JAIUOE010000018.1 GCA_020161395.1 Bacteroidota bacterium | reverse complement strand
TAACTTCAGTCGGGCTACGCCCTCCTTCAGTTACCCTAATTCTTTGCTTGAACTAAAACATTAATTCATATATTTGGTGACACTTCTAAAGAGTTTTTAGCAGTGTCATTTCTATTGTGTTATTACATTTGCCACAGCATAAAATCAATATTGTTGTTAAAAATCTCATTATTTAATATATTTACTGCCGAATCTCAATTAAATAAATATAAGCTGCCGGAGTACCATGTCCTCACTAAAATTTCTATTGCTGTTTCTGACAGTATTGCTGTTCATCCCCGCTAACGCCCAAAAACCATACGACGGGCCCATCCCCACTTTTGTGCAAAAAGAGAATAAATGGATTTATCGGGACAAAGAGGGTGAGAGGGTTATTAAAGATAAATTCGATGAAGCCTGGTTTTTTCAGGAAGGGCTTGCTGTGGTAAAACAGTTTGGTACATACAAATATATCGACTTGACGGGTAAACCTGTCCTCAATAACTCGTATGAGGTCGCCGGTGACTTTAGTGAAGGGCGAGCGATGGTAAAATTGGCGAATACAGGTCGTTTTTACATCAACAAAAAAGGGGAGAGAGTCTGCGAAAAGGAATATCAGACTCTTGGAAAGTTCCAGAACGGAGTCGGAATCGGATACAGGGATATCAGATATTACCTGATTGATGGCACCGGAAAAGAGATTGCCGGTCCCTTCGACTATGTGGAGGGGTTCAGGGAGGGGATGTCATGGTTCAGCATTAACGGGCAATTCGGATTCGTGAATAACAAGGGTGAGATTGCGATAAAACCGGTTTACATGAACGCACGCAGTTTTATCGATGGCTGTGCCTGGGTGCAAAAACAGGACGGGACTTACTGCCTGATCGATATCAAAGGGAAGGAGGTAACGCCTGCAAAGAAATATGTAAATCCGATACGGTTTCCGTATCAAACAAAGTATCTGATTGAAGAGACGAAGGAGGGTTCCACTGTAAAATCGAGGGAAGGGAAGGTTCTTCTTAAAACAAAATACAGGATCATCCGCTGGCTGCAGAAAGACTTTTTTGTGCACAACGACGGCAAAGGCGGTGGTGAAGGGGTGATAGATATCAAAGGGAAGGAAGTGATAAAAGCCGGCTGGACAAGTATTAACGAGTCGAAAGGTGATTTTGTAATCGTACAGAAGAACAACAAATACGGCATATACGGACCGGATGGGAAGGAAATCATTCCGGCAAAGTACGACTTTTCCTGGACCACCTCGGTTGGCACATTTATGAAAGATGGGAACAAATATTTCCTCTACAATGACAAGCAGAAGGCACTTGGCAAAAGGGTTTATCACAGGTTTCCTGATCTCCCCTGGCAGTTCACGATTCCGGAGGGATTTGGATTCGTCCAGGTAAACACCATGAAATTTTTTATAGATACTGACGGGAAAGAATATATCGTCAGGGATGTGTACCTTGAAAATTACAAGGGACCAAACGGAAAGATCGCACTTAAAGATGCCTACACAGGGGACTTGTACTCCGATTTTGTGTATGACAAGGTCGGGATAAAGGGGGAAGAGATGCTCCCGGTAATGAAAGACGGGAAATGGGGCTTCTACAGTCTGGAAACCTATAAAGAAACCGTACCATTCATTTATGATGAGGTTGGAGTGTATTCGTTTTCACACGGCCTCTGCCCTGTTAAGCAGAACGGCAAATGGGGTTATATCGATAAAACCGGTGCGACAAAGATTCCATTTAAGTTCGACGAAGCGAATACCTTCAACTCCGGAGAGGCGATAGTAAAAATCGGTAAGAAGAAATACACCATCGATCTGCAGGGAAAAGTTTTAAGTGAGGATAACTATTACTCTGATCCCTGGGCAGAAAGGCCGGAGTTCAACGGCAACACACTTTCAGGCAGTTACAATCTGGAATACTCCCATGTAATCGATTCACCCTATTCCATTCCGGTGAAGGGCCAGCAATCACAGGAACTTGACGATCCTGTTTCAATTACAGTTACACAAAACAGCATTTCAACCCGTTACTACCATTTTACCGTGGAGAGCAGCGGAAAATTCAATGGACAGCGTGTTTACAATCTCAAGAGAAACTCAGGCAACAATACCTATTTGATGTTCGTTTTCTTTGACAACAATGAAGACAAGTGTGCATTCATGACCCGTGACGGGATGGTTGTGTATTCGACTGTGCCAATTCAGTTCGGAAAATAATGGTTGCTTCACCGGGTACTTGACAAATAGAAAATATTTGTTATATTTCCGTTGCCCGGAAATTTTTTGGGCAGAAGGAGCACACCATGAAACAGCTAAGATTAGTTTTTTTGGCTGTTGTGTTTTCCGCCTTTAATATTGTCTCACAACAGCTTCCGTCAATCCCTGTCATTAGCGGACAGGTGAACCACTTCAGACTCCACACAGAGCAAAGCCAATTCACAGATATTGCGAAGTTAATCTCTGATCAGGTATACCGCCATTCCTTCAGGGGAGAGCGGGTTCCCGAAAAATCGACTTCATTTATCATCTATCTGCCCCTGGAAGTCACAGTAAATCTGAAGAGCGGGACAAATGAAAAATATTTTTTTATCTACAACAGCGCGGGTCACCCTACAGGTGAGTTATATCAAACATATCAGAACAATGCCTGGGTAAATCATACACAATACACATTTACAAACAATTCTGCAGGCTACAGGCTTACCTCTTTCCAACAACAATGGCTAAACAACGCCTGGTTAAATCACTATTATGATACATACATCTACGACAGCCAAAACCATCTTACTGAGTTGACATCACAAACCTGGATTAATTCTGCCTGGGTCAATCAAAACAAAATGACAACGGTTTGGAGCACCTCCGGTAATCCTCTGATAATGACTTACTACAACTGGTTGAACAACGCATGGGAATATCAGATGAGGTTCACCTACACCTACAATTCCTACGGGAAGCCCCTGACCATGCTGATGGAGAACTGGATAAACAACCAATGGGCACCACTTCACCGAAGTCTTTACTCCTACTCAGCCAGTGGTCATCCGATGATGCTCCAGGTGGAGCACTATGAAAACTCCATGTGGATACCCGATCACCGAAGCCAGTACACCTGCAACGGTTCAGGTTGCATCATCACCGAGCTACAGGAGAGTTATGACGGCTCTGTCTGGCTAAGTGATGCTCTTTACAGCAACACATATAATGCTGCCGGATATCAGACTGTTCAGGTAATGCAACTCTGGAGCAACAACGCCTGGGAAAACAGTTCAAAAATCACCTGGGGAAGAACGCAATGGGGAAGTGTCGTCTCATTTCTTCTTCAGGGATCTGACGGAAATGTATGGTACGATCAGGAGAAGTCAGACTACACATATGATGACCACGGGAACGGTCTGACGGGTGCAGGTTTCAAATGGCAAGCCAATGCCTGGGTTGAAAGTGACATGTTTCTTGAGATGTCATATAATGGAAGCGTGGGTGATGGTGGTTACTACGGTTACACATACTCAGCCGTTTATCAGTCTTTCACTGATATCAATGATCCTTCGCCGGCTCCTGAGACTTTCAAACTGTATCAAAACTTCCCGAATCCATTTAATCCTCTGACCGTTCTTCGATATGAACTTCCTGTCGCCGGAAATGTTACGATGACGGTTTACAATTCTCTCGGAAATAAGGTGAAGGAAATCCTGAATACTGAAATGCCTGCAGGAAACCATGAGATGGTGTTTGATGGTGAAAATCTTCCATCAGGAGCTTATTTCCTGCGGATGGATGCAGCCGGATTTTCAAAAACAATCAAACTGTTGCTTGTGAAATAGAATTGCACGAATACAAATCGCGGGGTTGAAGAGGCAGCGGATATCTCTTCTTCCCCCTGATTTGTGAAAAATTTTCGGATTATCTGATCAGTAACATCTTCTTTGTCAGTTTCCGCCCGCCGGAACTGAGGGTGTAGAGGTACACTCCCGAGGAGAGTTCTGCTGCATCGAATTTTACCGAATGGACACCCGTCTCACGGAATTCATCCATTAGAACCATAACCTTTTCTCCCTTCGTGTCAGACACTTCCAGTTTTACATTTCCCTCGACAGGTAACGCAAAACGGATGACTGTCTCCGGGTTGAAAGGATTTGGGTAATTCTGCTCGAGTGTAAAATCAGATATGTTTTCGGAGGAAATTTCGATGGTGTTTGAGTGAATAAATGATCCGTCACCGTCAATTTGTTTAAGGCGGTAGAGATATTTTTCTCCCGGTGCGATGGAATGATCCTCGAACGAGTAGTATTTTGGTGAGTTGCTGGTACCGTATCCTTCGATGAAGATGATCTTTGACCAGTCAGATTCAACAGTTTTTCTTTCCACTTCGAAACCGTTGTTGTCGATCTCAGTGGCTGTTTGCCAGTTGAGATGGATATCTTCATCGTGAAATCTCCCGGAGAAAGAGACGAGCTCCACTGGAAGCGGGTTATCAGAGTCGGTGAATTTAGCGATGCGCTTGGCAGTTGCAGCGCCGTCATAAGTGATAAAAACACCTGCAACAAGAAAGCCTTGAGAATTCCATGATGGAATAATAACATAAGCTGCATCGTCCAGCCCGGTACCTAAAGAGGTCCAGCCGGTTCCATCCCATTTGGCAACCGAGACTGAGGAGAGCCCCCCGGCAGTAAAGAAGTTGCCTGCCACATATACATAATTGTTGATTAGACAAATGCTGAATACGGAGTTATCCACTCCCAAGCCCAGTGAATTCCAGGAGGAACCATTCCATCTTGCAATGTGATTCGCACCAATACCACCGGCAGCAGTAAATGTACCACCTGCGTACAAATTGGAACCCGAGATCTTTATATCACTGACCGAATTATTCATACCGCTACCGAGGGGAGACCACGAAGCGCCGTCCCACCGGGCAATGTAGTTCGCTGAAGTTGTGCCCGACAGAGTAAATTCTCCGCCGGCATAAATGTCACTTCCGGATGCTGCCAGAGCATATATGGTGCTGTTTAGACCATTTCCAAGAGCCGACCAGGAAGTGCCGTCCCACCTGGCTATCATTTTTGCAGGATTACCAACTCCACCGGCAGTATTGAAAGAACCGCCGACATATAACGAGCCATCTACCCAGATAAGGTCGTACCCGGTGCCCTGAATCCCCCCTCCAAGACTGCTCCAAAGCGAGCCGTTCCATTTTGCCACTGCCTGGGTTGTTATTCCACCAATTACCGTAAATCCACCGCATACATACAGGTTCACTCCATCAGTGGCAATCGCCTGAACGCTGGAGTTTGCCCCCGACCCAAGCGCTGACCATGAAGTCCCGTTCCATTTTGCGATATTGCTTGCAACTACACCATCGATCGAAGTAAAAACACCTCCCACATATGTGTCAGATCCGACAATACAGAGGGATGTAACCACTACAGAGGAGTTGCTGGCATCGAAGTGGTGGTTTGTAAACTGGAAGATTGTACCATTCCAGGTTGCGAGGTTGTAAGTGAAATCTCCTCCTGCCATAAGTTGAGAGGGTGTAAATGCAATGGCATGTACATGGTTTGCCAGTCCGGTTCCAAGCGCTGACCATGAAGTCCCGTTCCATTTTGCAATATTGTTTGCAGCTACGCCGCCCACACTTGCGAACTGCCCTCCAGCATACAGATCGGTACCGTCAGTGGCAAGTGAATAAACCCAACCCGAGGCGCCTGAACTTAAGGAAGTCCATGCACTGCCGTTCCATTGTGCAACATAATTCACCGTGGTAGAGCCTGACATACTAAAAGTTCCACCCGCATAGAGTATGCCGCTCAAATAGACGAGTGAAGTCGGCGTGTTGTTAAAACCGTCTCCCATGGCACTCCACCCTGAAGTGGGGTTCCATTTTGCGATCCTGACTGCGGGGATTGAATTTACTTGTGAAAAAGAGCCTGCAACATAAAGATCTGTTGCAGAGAAGGTCATGGCTGTAACGACAGCATTTACTCCGTTATCAACACCTTCCCATGCCGATCCACTCCACCTTGCAATCTTGTTTAACGGTGTGGCACCCGAACCCGTAAATTCCCCGCCTGCGTAGAGTGAGGAATTGAATATTGTCAGGCAATTAACATAACTGTTAAGTCCGGAACCCATTGCCGACCAGGAAGTTCCGTCCCATTTGGCAATTCTGCTTGCTGACATCCCCCCGGCAGTGGTAAATCCACCCCCGCAGTACAAATATGTACCATCATGGGCGAGTGCTCTAATGAGGGAGTTCGTCCCGGTGCCCAGTCTGCTCCAGCTCGAACCGTTCCACATCGCAACATTTTTACAGACAAGACTTCCTATTGCCTCAAACTGACCACCAACATAGATATTGCTTCCTACTACCAGAATTGCGTTTATCAGTATTGATGTCTGGCTTCCCTCCACACCGGTTCCACTGCTGAAATTGCTCCACTCTATAGCTGAAGAGGGAGACTCGATCGGGGAGTTATTTGTAAAATGCGGTTTGCCGGTTTCATCAAGTTTCATTGTGTATCCTGAAACGCTAAACGAGCCATTCTGCCCGCTTTTTATTGAACCGTCAGAATTCAAAACTACGCCGAGTCCTTCACCGGCTGAATTCTGAGAAA
This sequence comes from Bacteroidota bacterium, assembly GCA_020161395.1. Taxonomy (NCBI): domain Bacteria; kingdom Pseudomonadati; phylum Bacteroidota; species Bacteroidota bacterium. Next base: position 17,950 of record JAIUOE010000018.1, on the reverse strand, counting down.
AGGAACTGCCGACAGCAAAGATCACAAGGATGGAAATCCTGATCAATTGTCGTGTCATGGAGACTCCATTTTTAAATCTTTTTGCTTTCAAAAAAGTATGTTTATTTGAGAAGGAGGTACAAACTCGCATCGGGCGGCTTGCCTCAGGCAGGTTATTTCGGTAAGGTTTTGCTAAAAACGGGAGGGAACCGTTTTCATGCCCGTAACTTAAACATAATTTTAGAGAAAGTCAATAGTCAGGGTAAATTTTTGTCACTTTAAAATATTAGTGTATATTCGCCCGAAAATTTGGAAAGTTTGTTCATTCATTTTTTTACAAATCCGGATCAATAGCCGTATGAAAAAATCGATTCTAATAGCGTTTATGTTTTTTCTGCCTTCACTTTATTCACAGATTCCTGCAGAACTCTTCTTCGGAGATAAAAAAGCAACCCTGGATGTTCTTTTTTTCAAACCTTTCAGAGATTCGGATGGGAAAAACAGTGACTGGGTTCTGTTCAATCGTGGAAAGGTTACCCTCGACTATAAAATGACTCCCGATGACAACAAACCCTTCTTTGTTGCGATGCAGGCGGTAAGCTACAGTCCCCCTTCACTTGGCGGTTTCGGACCTGTTGCGGTCTCGCTGATTACGAATGACGGAATGTACCCGAAACTCGGGATGCAGTATGTGAAAGGGACGAGCGATTTTTTGTTTTTCGGCTGGCTGATTTGTGAGACACTTAAAGATCCTGATGTCGACTTGTACCTGTTTGCAAGATACACACCGTTGATCTCGGGAAACACAAGGCTGTTTACGCAGATTGAGACAAACAGTGCTTTCCCTGCATGGGCAGGTGGCGAACCTTCACTATTCCAGTGTCTCCGTCTGGGTCTGATGTGGAATGGATTCCAGACCGGTCTTGCTCTTGACCTTACCCAAAAGGGTAAAGGGGAGATAAAAACCACAGAAAATTCTGGTATTTTTGTCAGATACGAGTTTTAACAGGAAAGTTACTAAAAGTAGTATCTCCAGTCGAATGCCAGTCTGAAGCCGAAATACCAGATATTTTCGAGCTCGGGTTGAATAATATCGACCTTTTCTACCAGTTCAAGATCGTAAGGGATATCCACTCCTCCGTAGAACTGGATAAACAACTTCGAACTCTGATCGGCAGCAAATGATCTGAAGGGCCGGTATTCGAGTATGGGGAGTTCTATTCTCGTTGATTTGTACGAAAAGAGAGCAAAACCACTTTCATTGGAAGGGGTGGTAACCCGTTGATAGAAGACATCCCGGTCATTAAGACCAAAAAGCTGAACGCTGATTTCCCTTCCGAGGATAAACTGAAATCTTCCGACAGAAGTTGAAATTCCTGCCTGCCATGGTATAAATCCACCATTTGCCGCAAAAGCAGCCATCTTTTCCAGTGTCTGCGGAGCAATAAAGGAAAGAATTGGCGTGGAAAGGATGAGATCACCGGGAATAAGAAAGAATGGACACCTCAGCTTGAAGTTCCAGGATGTTCTTGCCGGTATGGATGAGAGTAGGTTTCCGTAAGCCTTGGTTTCGGGGAGATTAACAATCCCGGATGAAGCTCCGCTTTCCCTCTTGATTCCGATTCCGAGAAATGCAAGACCATCACTCGATTCACTCAGCACATCATCGAGCCCTACTCCAAGCTTAATAACAGCGTCGACACCCGAGATTGCACCGGGGAAATCCTGATCCTTTCCAAAACCGCGGGAAATCGCAGTCCCCGAGAGAGATGCTGCCAGCCCTGCAAAAAATCCGAGTTCCGCCCTGAATCGAGGCAGTTCACCCAGTCCCCGGCTAAGTGCAGGAACTGTTGTCCCTGAAAGAAGAGGCATCAGCATGGCAGTAACAGTGGAATCGATGGTGAATTCGGGCATGAAATTGACTTTTGAAATGTCGAAATCGCCGGGTGCGAAGATGTCCTGGTTTTCCACAGGAGCCGCGCTAAAGGTCAGCCCGTCTGAAAAAGAGTTGAGCATCTGTTCGAGACTCAGTTTCACGAATTCTGCGGTTCTCGCAACATCTTCATCCCTCATCCAGGCATCACCGACCACAATAATCGGTTCACCCGCCCAAGTGGTTGTCTGTATCCCGTGCTCGTTGTAGTAATCATGCGATCCTTTTTTCTGGGAGGGGGCGCCCCATACACCGGCTGCATGACCCGCTGCGGTAAAATCTTCGAGGAAATGAAGTGCGAATGCTTCATCTGCCAGGGCAGAGATCACAAGCTTTGTTCTTTGATCGGGGCTCAGTCCGGCGGAAGAGTAAAAAGAAGCTTTGTAAAGTGCGAGACTATGGTAGTATATGTATACACCAAGTGCATTCAGGTCGGCACCCGGTTTTATGCAGAAAGCCATATACTCGCTTAAAGACTGCGTCATGCTTTGCAGAGAACGAAGAAAATGAACATCGTTGTGCCCCGCCCTTGCAGCATATTCGGGATCGGCTCTCTGAAGCATTAGGTCTGAATTCCGTAAAGCATTCAGGAGGTCTTCCCTTGACCGGGCACTGGCTATTTCCGATTTCAGTTCATTTGCAATCTCGATGACGCCGTTTATCCATGAAGTGTGCAAAACAATGTTAAGCATGTCCCTCGCCGAGACGGAATGATCTCCGCTGATGGCGGGAAATGCTGCGAAATCGACCAGGGTTCCCGGGTAAATAGCTGCATCATAAATCAGGGATGATGAGAGCCTGGTTTCTGAGCCCGTTCTTGCAATTATCCAGAGGTCCTCAAAAAGTTTTCTCTGTACGGCGGAAAGCCTCTCGACCCCCGCTCGTGTAATCTCACGGTGCTCAGGGAATATCCAGCCGTATGATACACTGCAATATGAGGAAATAAAAAGAATCAGAAGGGAAAGGAGTTTGAAGCTATTCATCTTCAACAGATCTATTGCAACGAACTGATTTGCTTGGTGGTTTTCGATCTGCCCACAAACATACCGATTCCGTCACCGAGGATATTCCATCTCACGGAAGTGGACGGCTGCCCAAATACAGCATCTGAGAGTTTGCTTGAACCTTTGGTTTTATAATAATCGTAAAAGGAGCCGTCATAAACATAAATACCGACTCCGAGGTCCTGAGGACGGGCGAGATAAGAGGGTGTTATTTCTGCCGATTGTGCCTGAATAGTTGTTGTATTTACATTGGGAAGCATCTTCGCAACCACATTGTATTTATTGTCCTCGGTGTAAATCTGTCCTGTTTGAGTAAAAGCCAGCCATGTAACAGCGTAAGCCTCGTCACCCCTCGGTGTAATATCGGCACTCATCACCTTAATTGATTTACCTGTGTCGTTCACGGAATTGAGAAGGAAAACACCACCGATGGTTCCCGCTTCAGGTATTTTTGTGACCGCACCTGCCGAAAGGTTTTCCCAGGAAACCAGCAATTCATAGGTTTTCCCAGCCCTTGCCTTCACCCCATTGGGCGCAGAGTACAACCCGTCGCGGGTATGCCTGAGGATATAGCGAAGAGTATCGACCTTAATGGAGACAACGGCATTAGTCAGGTTCGCAAAATCACCTCTGAACGGTACTGCCACAGGGAGCGTTCTTCCAATGTAAATATCTTTTATGTCCTGCCCGTCTTCCAGCAATCCTCTTATCACGAGTTTCATTTCATAAGGGAACTCCTCTTCTCCCACCACCTGTTCGCAACCCGTTAGTAGAAAAGATGTAAAGATGAGCCCCAACAACCAAATCCGGGTACCAAAAAATTCATAACTCATAACTCATAACTCATAATTTAAAAGTGTACTTTTATCCCGATTGACGGCAAAAACGGATAGAGGGTAAACTGCTTCAGCACAGGTGTTTTTATTCCGGTTGCTTCATCTGTTTTATACCCGACATATTTGGAGAACGCATTGAATCTGTTGTAAACATTGTAGATATTCAGAGACAGTTCGATTTTTGTGTTATTCCACATAATCAGCCAGTTTGCACTAAGGTCGAGTTTGTGGAAAGCAGGGAGTCTGAAAGCGTCCCTTGCTGAATACTCATAAAATATCTCCTGCGGATTATCTTTTGGATTGCTCATATTCAGGAAGGAATATTGCATAATCGGGAGGGGGAAAGCCTTCCCGGTCGAGTAGTTCCAGGTAGCTGCAAAAGTAAGAACCTCAGATGGCTGCCAGCTTAGAACAATCGAAATATCGTGTCGTCTGTCAAACTGCGGGTAAAAGGGTTCGCTACGGTTGAGATCGTCAAAATATCTTTTTGTCCAGGAGAGGGTATATCCGAACCACCCGGTTATGGTGCCGATTCTTTTGTTGAAGAACATTTCCAGTCCCCAGGCTTCACCTCTTCCTGCGGTAAGCTGTTTTTCGTAGTTGGAAGTGTAGGCAAAGTTGGCATCCTCTCTGTATTCGTAGAGATTTGCAAGATCTTTATAGTATCCTTCAAGGGTAAAAAGGAAAGTTTTGTCGGCACTCGTGGCTTCGAAACCGACTGCCCCCTGCATCGACTTGGCAGGTTTTACAACAGGTGTCGAGGGGAACCAGACATCGGTTGGCAGATACACATCATTCCTTGCGAGGAGGTGAATCGGCTGGTTTGCCATCGAGAAGGCACCGCGAAGAATCAGCCTGTCATACAAATACCAGGTGAGTGAAAGCCGCGGCTCCCATCCGTAAAGTTTTCCTTCGTTAAAATAGTAGAAACGCATCCCGACATTTGCCTTGAGCTCGTCAAGTATGGTGATCTCATCCTGTGCAAAAAGAGCAACTTCGAGGGCTTTGTAGCTTCTTCCGAGATTTACGGCATACTTCAGTTCGTTGGTATAGAAGTCACTGGTCAGCACTTCAAAATTGTGATATGTAACCTCGGCACCCATCTGAAGTATGTTGCTTTGGTTGAGGAAAACCTGAATGTCGGTTTTCAGTTGAAAATCGTTCACAAAAGAGGAGGTAAAAAAGTCGAGGGCATCCTTCTTTGTGGGGTTTTTATCCTTCATCGCGGTTTTGAAATCGTAGTAGGTATAAACCATGGAGGTGCTGGTAAAGATTTGCGATGTGTATATCTTTGTCCAGGTAAGGTTGAGGGTCGAGTTTTTCCAACCGATATCAAACCCGATATCCTTGCTCGATGGTGGTTCCGTAAGCCGGTCGCTGCTGAAGAACCCCGTAACAAATAGTTTATCGGTTTCAGAAAGTTTGTAGTGAATCTTTCCGTTTGCATCGTAAAAACCGTATCTCGGAAACTTGTCAGCCTGCGGAACAAGTGAAAGAAGCTTGTCGAGGTACATCACTCTTGCAGATAGGATGTAGGTCGCCTTCTCGTTCAAAGGACCTTCCACGGTGAAACGGCTGCTTATATTTGAGAAGTTGAAAGTGCCCAGAAACTTTTCGGAAGAACCCTCCCTCGTGGTTACATCGAGAACGCTCGAGAGTCTGCCCCCGTATTGTGCAGGGAAAGCCCCCTTTATCAGTTTAATATTCTGAATTGCATCAGAATTGAATGTGCTCGCAAATCCGCCGAGGTGAGAGGGGTTATATACCTGAACACCATCAATAAGGGTGAGAGTCTGGTCGGCGGAACTTCCTCTTACATATATACCTGCCGAAAGCTCATTGGAATTGGAGACACCCGGAAGAAGTTGCAGTGCCCTGAAGATGTCGGTTTCTCCTCCGAAAGAAGGAAGTGTCTGAATCAGTTCGGGGTCGAGTTCAACAGTACCCGAAGTGTTCGCAAAATCCTCATATTTTTCCGCAAACACCTTCACTTCGCTCAAGAGAATTGAAGATTTGTTGAGGTTTATATCGAGACGGATATTCTGGTTTGCGCCGGTAATATCAAGTGTTGCCTTCCAGGGTTCAAAACCGAGTGAACCTGAAAAAATGTAGTACTTCCCCTCAGGTATGGAGGGAAGGGAATAGAAGCCGAATTTGTTTGAGGCAACAGATCTAAGGGGGTTTCCCGTTTTCAGGGAATCTTTGTAAAGGGCGACATAGGCACCAATCAGCACTTCCCCGCTGCCTGCCTCGGCTATGACTCCGGAAAGAGTGTAACTCCTCCCTTGTGGAAAAACTGCGGTCGCCATAAGAAGTACAGCAAAAAGCGTGAAAATTATTCGCATTTAGTGGAGATTATCTTAAATTTGATACAGTATTTAAATTTTCTTTGCTTTTGTGGCAACGGACTCTCAAATAATAATAAATATACTCAGTAAAAATAAACAGTTTTGAAAAATTTGAACAAAGTATTCTTCTTTCTTTTCATTTATTTCTCGATAAATTGCATGGCACAGCCCGGAATCAGACTTCAGGGCTCCGCTGCAATCCCCTCTGGACAACTGGAGAACCATGTTGATGCCGGTTTTGGCGGGAACATCAGCTTCAATCTGCCCGCTTTTCTCCCTGGTTTCGAGTTTACTCTGACTACAGGATATTACTACTGTGGACTGAAAGAAGACCTCCCCGGCTACAGCTTCAACTTCAAGTCGGTACCTCTTACTGCGGGTGTTCGTTATCTTTTTGGTGAGGGAAATGAAATTACTCCCTACATTGGAGTGGAAGGCGGCGCCTATTTTACCGAGTATTTTTTGGAGGTTGACTACGGTCTTCTCGGAAAACCGGTGGAAATAACCAGGGAAATCACCCCCGGTATTGCACCCGAAGCGGGGTTCAGAATCTACATCGCCCCGGGCCTCGATCTCGATGTAAATGCCCGCTACAACAGAATCAGAACAAAGTATGTATCCCGTGCATACATCGCTCTGCAATCCGGTTTCAGAATAAAGTTTTAAGTGGAGAAACTGATGAATAAACTTCTTTTATTTTGCTTTTTATCAGCTTCATTTCTCTTTGGTCAGACAAACTGGATTTGGCAGAATCCCCTTCCCGTCGGGAAAAACCTCAATGCGGGTCAGGCTTTCGATGCACAAAACTGCATCGCAGCAGGAAACACAGGTGCATTTCTTACCACAACAGATGGCGGAGCCTCGTGGAAACTGATAAACACAGGAACCGACAACGATATCCTCTCCCTCTCTTTTAAAGACAGATTGACCGGAATACTCGGCTGCGGACAGGGTTTGATAATGAAGACCACGGATGGCGGAAACAGCTTCACAAAGATTACCGTTGATTCTGTCCGCGATGTAAAAGCAGTTCAGTTCCTTCCATCGGGGAAGGTATGGGCAGCCGGCAACAAAGGATTGCTCTTTTTCTCTCAGGATAACGGTTCCACATGGACAAAAAAATCGTTTGACACAGTATCCGCTGCGGGAATCTTCTTTTTCGAAAACGGAAAGGGATTCATTGCCGGCGAGTCGGGCACGATTTTCCGAACCCTCGATGGTGGCAACAGTTGGACCAAAACAAGAGAGAACACCAATCAGACTATATCAAGCATCGCTTTTTCATCCGACCTGAACGGACTTGCACTCGGAAGAAGCGGCCTGACTCTTAAAACGACTGACGGCGGGATAACATGGGTAGAGTCAAATTCCGGACTCTTTGGATGGATAAAGTCATTTTCCTTCCTTCCCCAAAACAAGCTGATTGCCACGGGTTCACCCGGTTTGATCTTCGAAAGCACTGACAACGGTACTTCCTGGAGAAAAACAAGCGACAGTTCAAAATTCAGTTTCAATTTTTCCGCTTTTGCCGGAAATTCAGGCTGGATCTTCGGGAACAACGGATTGATAATGCACACAACCGATGCAGGTTCAAACTGGGAATTTCAGTCGGAAGGTTCCGAAAACACAATAAATTCCATTGAATTTCTCGATCCAATGATCGGTACAGCAGTTGGTGACAGCGGACTGATTCTTAGAACCGAGGACGGCGGCGATACATGGGTAAGGCAGTTTACTCAGTATAAAACCAATCTGAACGACCTCTTTTTCCTCGATACAATCAGAGGCTGGATTGTCGGTGACGACGGCACAATCCTGCAGACTCTGGATGCCGGCCAGTCGTGGCAAAAACACGACCTCGCCCACATCACTTCTGACGACATCTATGCCATTGAAGGGACCAAACTTTCCAACAAGGCTACGGGACAAAACGGAGCCTACCTTGTCTCCCAAAACGCCCCTACGGGAGCTGTTTGGGGAAGAGGTGGTGCACCTCTCAAAACTTACAGAGGTATCATAACCCTCTCTGCCAGATCTGCATCTCTCGTCGGTGATCAGGGAGCCATTATCAGACTCACTTCCGCTCCCGGCGGTGGTGGTGTGATTGATCAGTCAATCGACTCGCGGTTCGATCTCCGTGACATTTATTTCCCACCCGGTGGTAAAGGCTGGATCGTCGGAAAATATGGAATTGTCCTCAGATCATCCAATTCGGGATCATCCTGGAGCATTATCGATACACTCCCCGTGACATGGCTGAATTCAGTCTATTTTTACGACACCCTGAACGGTTATACTGTCGGATCGTATGGCAGCCTCTATAAAACAGGGGACGGCGGCTACAACTGGACGAAAGTCCATACCGGTGTGACCAACACATTTAAAAAATCATTCTTTTTCGATAAAAACAACGGCTGGCTTGTCGGCACCTACGGACTTCTCATGAAAACCGTAAATGGTGGGGGAACAGGAACTCCGACAGGCATCAGGGAAGAGAATCTGACTCCCAAAAGTCCGGTTCTGCATCAGAATTACCCGAATCCGTTTAATCCCTCCACAGCGATTACTTTTGATGTACCCGCTGCGGGACAATACAGACTCTCAATCTTCGATCTTCTCGGAAAGGAGATAGAAGTGCCACTGGACGGTATGCTCCAGCCGGGAAGCCATTTCGTCTTCTTCGACGGAGCAAATTATGCCTCGGGCGTCTATTTCTACCGCCTCTCGGGGAATGGCTTCCACATCAGCCGGAAGATGGTATTGATTAAATAGAACTTTAGAATTTCAGAACCTCAGTACCTCAGTAGTTCCGGGGTTCTGAAGTACCGAATCTCTCCCTCAAACATTCTTTTCTTTAATACGAATTTTTTTATTAATTTGAGTTTGAGTAAATCTTTTTTTATTTGATTCATTTTCAAGTTTTGCGGTATGCCAAATATTCTATTAGTTGAAGACAACAAGGAAAACAGAGATGTGATGGCACATTTCCTTAAAAAGATCGGTACTGTTACTACTGCAGCGGACGGACCGACCTCTGTTGAATTGTGCAGGAATGATAAATTCAACCTCATTCTGATGGATATTAATCTCGGTTTGGGGATGAATGGAATAGAGGCTACGAAACGGATCAGACAGATTGACGGTTATTCAGACACACCGATAATTGCAGTTACAGCTTATGCCATGGCAGGGGACAGGGAAACCTTCATGAAAATAGGATGTACTCACTACATTTCAAAACCCTTCACAAAAAAAGAGTTTATTTCCCTCGTTGAAGAGGTTTTAGGTACTACACAGCCGGGAAACGGATAAACTCCATCGCCTCTTTGTAGACCATATCCACACTCAACTCCCTGATACACTTGTATTTCAGGTCTTCTCTTCTGCATTCCAAAGGCTTCGGCGAATAGAAAAAGCATGGTGCACACTCAAGGTTGAGGCTCACGATTTTGTGTTCAGTCTTCCATGGATGGATGTAATTGACATTTGTGGGACCAATCAGAGCCATAACCTTCACACCCATTGCAGATGAGACATGCATCAGGCTTGAGTCGTTGGTGATAAAAAGGTCACATTTCTTTATGAGGGCTGCCGACTGACTGAGGTTTTTAGACTGCGGCTCATGAAAAACACCCTCCCCGGCAAGTTTTTTTATATTTTCCCTCAATTCCTTCTCCTCGGGACCGCCAAAAAGGATCAGCTCAAATCCGTGTCTCTCTTTTAACATTTTTCCAAGAGCAGCAAATTTTTCGGGCTCCCATCTTCTGTTGATGTGATTCTTCAGAGTGGCACATCCCGGATGAAAACCGATTTTTGTTACTCCCTCCTTCAGGGATTTGTTGCAAAAACCGTCGGCGAATGCCATGTCTTCATCGTTTAATGGAAAAACGAGCGGATATAATGGCGCCTCGGAGAGTGAAAACATCTCTTTTACGAGTTTGACATTCTCCTCCACATTGTGAAGGGAGTCGTCTTCCTTTATGCGGACATTATTAAGCCACCCAAGGTTTGAAGTGTCTGCTCTTAAGTACTCGACCTGCCCCCTCTTTTTCGCACCGAAAAGCCACTGGATACCGTTATATTCTTTTCTGTTTGAAGGATAAACGCTTATCGAGTGAGTATATTTACCTCTTTTCCCGAGAACAAACTTGAGGGACCTTACTGCTCCCTCTGCCATAAAGTCGAAATGAATCACCTCGTCAAAAAGCCCTGTCCTGTCATAGATGTTTTTTACACCGGTGAACATTACAAGAGCGTCAATTTTTGCGTTGGGAAATTTTTCGCGAAGCAGTTTCGCAGCAGGGGTAAACATGAGGGCATCACCGATGCCGGAGAGAGCGAGAATTAATATTTGCATGAAGTGTATATTAATCCGGGGGAAGAATGAAAGGAGTGAAACCTTCCATTCTTCCCTCAGGAAACTTATTTTTTAACTGTGGAGTCTTTTTTTACAGTATCCGTCGCCGGAGCTTTTCCGGTGAGGATGGCGTTAAATTTGTCTCTTTGTGCTTTTACATCAGGATTATTTGGATAATACCTGTCGAGCAGATCAACGAGTTTAAGGGCTTTATCTGCCTGTCTGGTTGTCTCGTAGTAGTCCAAAAGAATTGTAACTGTGGAAACATCCATCGTAAGAATCTGAGGATTGTTGTTTAGCACAGCGAGTGCTTCGGGTTCAAGAGCCTCCATCATTTTTGTGTAGGTGGTCATGTCGCCGAGCCTTCTGTAAAGATTGGCAAGATCAGCACGGTAACGGTAGTCGAGACCTGTTCTTGCGAGCGGCATCTTTGCTTCCATCATGTTCAGCACTTTGAGGGCAGTTGCATTATCCTTCTTTTCAATCATATAATAATTGGAAAGACGGAGGAAAGCATTTCTGTAGTTCAGTGTCATTCTCTTGTGGTTTTCATCGAGGAAAACTGAATTGTCGGCAATGCCTCTGAACTTGAAGCCCGGTTTGTAGTTCGGACTGTAGTCATTAGGCTCTTCCATGATCTGCTTCCAGAGGACTTTTTCGTTAACGCCGTCTTTTCCTCTCGGGATTTCGAAAGGCATCAGTCTGAAAGCCATTCCTTCAAGATAGAGGAATTTCTGAAGGCCGATTTTGGTATCGTCGCTGCAGGTTGTCGAGTAGTAAACGGGTCTGTCCCAGTTGTTGTTTTGGATAATCTGCATTACGACAAAATCCTGAACACGGGCATAAGTCTGTGTCTGCTGCCCCTCGCCGGTTTTGGGGAGGTCGGGATTCCAGACAAGTTTGGGCTGATACGAAGTGGAGTCCACCAGACCGGTACTTAATTTGGCAAAGACATCCTTTGGAACCTCGAGTGTATACTGCGGAGCCTCGTAGAGTGTCGGCCTCAGTCTTTCAATCTCTTCATCAGAGAATTTCATTGTAACTTTTGGGGTGCCGTAAGGTTCCTGGTTTTTCAGTTGCTTGATGTACCATTCTGTATTAGCGAGAGAGAGGTTCACAATTCTAATATCGCGTCTAACTCCCTCCACATCCTGCAGATACCAGAGAGGGAATGTGTCGTTGTCACCATTTGTAAAAAGGATCGAGTTTGGTGCACAACTTTGCAGGAGGTTGTAGGCATAATCCCATGGAATCCAGTTGTTCGATCTGTCATGTGTGTAAAGATTTGCCGAATACATTCTCACGGGTACAAAGAAAATGCCAAGCACAAGAACGGTGTAACCCAGAACCATGCCAAGACTGTTTTCTTTCAGTTTGTTATAAACCAGTGTAGCAAGTTCCTTCACCCCGATACCTATCCACAACGAAAAGACGAGGAAGGCACCTACATAGAAGTAGTCCCTTTCCCTTGGTTGAGGTTGCTGCTGATTCTGGTAATAGGCTGTGAGATAGCCCATGAAAATAAACAGAACCAGATAGACCATCGCCATTTTCTTGTCACGCCGGAAGTGGAGGAAAACCCCGACAAGTCCGAGTATAAAAGGAATGCCAAAGAGCGAGTCTTTTATATCCCCCTTAAAATCCACACTGAAGGGTTTGCCGATTATTTCACCGACGCCGTTAAACGGAGCAATGTTGCTTCCTGCATCCTGATCCCATGACTCTCTTCCGGCATAATTCCAAAGGAGGTAGCGGGTCATCATGTGATTCATCTGGTAGGAGTAGAGGAAGTGAAGGTCGGATGAGTAGTTAGTAAAAACGCCCGTCTGATGCGGTTCGTTCGAAAATCTTCTTTTGAATGTCGGGAAATCACCGTATTGTTCACGGTTGAGATACTTCACCAGTTCAGGGAATGTATCAGGTTCATTCTCGTTCATCGGTGGTGTTGCGTTCGATCTGATAATAACCTGTGTGTAGGTGGTAAACCCGAGGAACACAAATATGGCTGCAAGTCCAACGAGGTGAAGTGTGGCTTTGTTGTTCTTGTGCGCATAATAGACGATGCCTCCAAAAATTCCGAGGAAAGCCGCTACAAAGAGGAGTTCACCGGCTAGAGACTGTCCGCCAATTGACGACATGATCGACGGGAGAATCTTTACCACACCGGGATAAGTCAAGCCAAGTGCTATACCGCCAACGATGAATGAAAAATAGATGGAATTTCTTGTGAGCAGTTTCTTGTAGAAACCCGCCATGATACCAACTGATATGAGGAAAATCAGGATTTTGAAAGTGCCGTCGAATGATTTATACTGATCGGGAGTAGGAGGTGTAGTCGAGGTTTGGTTCAACCATAATCCGGCTGCAACAACGAGAATCACGGCGGCATGAATAAGGAAATATTTTACCGAAGTGTTGTATTCCTCTTCGTCCTTCATATACTTTTTGAAGAGCACTATCATTACGACAGGTATCATCGCCAGCACGCTCATGAGATGAATACCTGTTGAAAGACCGATTATATAACAGATGAGAAGCAGATATTTCTCATTCCCCGGCTCTTCCGATTTTTCGTTCCACAACATGATGAGATACATGATTGCAGCGTAGGTGACTGTACTTGCGGCATAAACCTCCGCTTCAACTCCGTTGAACCAGAAAGTATCGCTGAATGAGAAAGAAAGTGCACCAATGGCAGCAGCTATTACAGTCGAAAGTGTCTCAAAAAGGTTTTTTGCAATTTTTGCTCTGTAATTTTCAACCACTTTTACAATTATGAGGTAGAGAAAAAGAATTGAAAGCGCACTCGAGAGTACGGAAACCATGTTTACCCTGAATCCGACATTCTCGGCAAAAGGGATCATGGAGAAAACTCTTCCTATCAGAAGGAATAAGGGGGCTCCCGGCGGGTGGGGCACCTGCAGAGAATAAGAGGCCGCTATAAACTCACCACAGTCCCAAAAGGAGACTGACGGTTGTACCGTTGAAAGCAGCACTAAAAACGAAATTAAAAAAACTATCGCCGCCGTTATGCGGTTAATTAACTTAAAATCCATTCATTCCTCTATTAATCGTTCACTTCTTTGTTGTCTTCCTGTCGTGGTTTGAACAGGTTGTTAAACGCACTTCTGTCCCTTTTGACTTCATATTTCGCAACAAGTTCCCTGAGCCGTTTCATCGAGAGGGTATCGAACTCCTCTTCGTCTTTGTGTCTCTTCTCGAACATTTTTAATTCCTCAAGTTCTTTGGGCAACAACTTTGCCTTCAGCTTGCGGATTTGTTCCATCAGGTTCTTTTGTTCACGAAATAGTGACATGTGCCTTTAAAAAATTGTTTAAGCTTTAAATATAACTATTTTCAAAATGTTAACGATGCGCAAAATTTATTCCTGTTCCTTCATTCTGACCGCTTTTGCGAATATTTTGTAGGGTGCAATATTGGAGAGGGAGGTCAGAAATGCGGTTGCCCGGGGGAATTTTATCATTCTCTTCCCTTTGGCAACTCCCTTTAGAATTATAAGGGCAGCCTCTTCCGCAGATATCATAAACGGCATTGGAAACCTGTTTTTGTCGGTCATTGGTGTTTTTACGAATCCGGGTTTCGCCGTAATCACCTTTAACCCGAGAGGTTCGGTTTTTATGGCAAGGCTCTCCGCAAAAATTGTTGCCGCCGCTTTCGAAGCGGAATAGGCGGCGCTTTGGGGGTATCCTCTTCCATCGGCAAGGGAGGAGACTATCACGAACGAACCGTTTCCCCTCTCCAGAAATGGTGCGAGGAGGGGATGGACAAAGTTGACCACACCGAAAAAATTGATCTCCATCATTGCCCGGGTGGCTTCCTCACTGAGAATCGTATATTTCTCCCCGAGACTTACCCCGGCATTCAGCAATACAATGTCGGGAAGACCAAACCTTGCCTCCACTTCCTTCAGCAGCGAGGTCACCTGCTCCCTGTTCGAAACATCGCAGGAAGAAATAATCAGATTCTCCCTCCCCGAAAATCCTGCTGCATATTCCTCAACGAGCTCCTTCCTTCGCGCAACCAGCACAAGACGGCAGTCGATCCCGAGCAGTTTTGTTGCAATTTCCTTCCCTATCCCGGTGGAAGCTCCGGTAAGTATTATCGTTTTGTTTTTGTAAAAATTTTCAAAATTCATCGTTTTTTCAAAAAAATTATTAATCGAAGGGTAAATTACTCGAAAGAGAAAAATTCTTTTCCACCGAAATTAATAAACTTTTTTGTTTGGTACGAAATTTGTTATATTTTTGGTAAAATTTTCAGAAAGTTTTATTGAATGTTTTATCAGATCGACAATGTTTTAATAAATACAGAAATTGCCACGGCACATTTTGCCTGTGACCTCGCTAAATGCAAAGGCGGATGCTGCACTTTTGAAGGAGATTACGGCGCACCACTTCTTCATTCTGAACTCGATCTGTTAAGACAGAATCTCCCTCTCATTATCGATATCATCCCCGAAGAACACAGGAAGGTGATCGAAACCGACGGCTTCTTCGACGACATCGACGATGAGTATTACACAAAAAGCTACAACCGAAAAGCGTGTGTATTTGTTTATTACGACGGCGACATCGCAAAGTGCTCCCTTGAAAAAGTTTTTTATGAAGGAAAAACAGAATTCAAAAAGCCAATCTCCTGCCACCTCTTTCCGATCAGAATTTCCTCGTTTGGTGGTGATATTCTTCGATATGAAAGGTTCGGCGACTGTCAGCCCGCTGTCGAAAAAGGGAACAGTGAAAAAGTCCGGATGGTATCGTTTCTTGAAGAACCGCTCACCAGAAAATATGGACAGAAATGGTATAATGCATTAGAAAGACTTACAGACTGATATGTTATCGATTCAACAAAAACTGACTCAAACCCAAAGGCTCACCCCGCAGCAAATTCAATATCAGAAATTGCTGCAATTGAACAACCTTGCCCTCGAACAACGAATTAAGGAAGAGCTCGAACTTAACCCCCTGCTCGAAGAGGAACTCGACCTCAAGCAAGTCGAAAATGACGATGACAACATCGGAGAGGATGAAAGTTTCGAGGAAGATAACGAGTTTACTGTAGAAGATTACATGAACGACGAGGATTACTTCGATGATCCTTCATATCAGGATAACAGGGAAGAAACATTCCGTCCCGTGGCAAAAGCGAGAGAATCGTTCTCGGAACACATTCTTCAGCAGCTCTATATGCTCGACATTTCCGAAGATCTTACCATTCTCGGTGAGGAAATAATCGGTAACCTCGACAACGACGGCTATCTCGGCAGAGGACTCGATGAAATACTGAACGATCTGGAGACATTTCAGCATGTAAAAGTCTCCCCCGAAGACGCTGAATCACTCCTGAAAACAATTCAGTCTTTCGATCCCGCAGGAATCGCCTCAAGAGACCTCCGCGAATGTCTCTTGGCGCAGCTTCATACTCTTTCCTATGATCCCTATTACTCGTATCTCGCTGAAATACTCCTGAAGGAGCACTATGACTGGTTTCTGAAAAAGCATTACAACAAGATCCGCGATGCGATGAAGCTAAGCGAGGATACATTTAATTCTGTAATTCAACTCATCACAAGACTGAACCCCAAACCGGGTTTTGGTAAGATCGAGAATTATGAACTGAATCAGATTACCCCCGATTTCATCCTCGAAGAAGTGGATGGGGGATTCAGAATTACGCTGAACGACAAGTCGCTTCCCACCGTCACCTTAAGCAAAACCTATCTCGAAATGTTCTCGGAGAACAAGGCGAAACGCAACACCAGTGAACGGGAAAAACAGACTTACAAATTTCTGAAGGAAAAATTCGAGTCAGCACGCTGGTTTCTCGCCTGCATAGAACAAAGAAGAGACACGATGCTCAAGGTGATGCAGTCAATTGCAGAACGGCAGCAGGACTTTTTCAGAAGAGCCGCAATGAAACCACTCCGTTACAAGGATGTGGCGGCAGACATTAATATGGATATCTCAACCATCAGCCGCGTCGTAAATGGAAAATTCGTTCAAAGCCGGCAGGGAATTCACGAACTGAAATTCTTCTTCTCCGAAGGAATAATGAACGATGAAGGAGAGGAAATTTCCAACAAGGAAATCAGGGAAAGAATACGACACTTCGTCGAAGCTGAAGACAAAACCGCCCCACTTAGCGACGACAGACTCGCCGACCTCCTGAAACAGGACGGGCTGCAGGTTGCCAGAAGAACGGTAACCAAATACCGCGAATCACTTAAAATACCGGTTGCCCGCTTCAGAAAAAAGCTATGACACTCCTCG
The DNA here is from genome assembly GCA_020161395.1 of Bacteroidota bacterium. Lineage (NCBI taxonomy): Bacteria > Pseudomonadati > Bacteroidota > Bacteroidota bacterium. The sequence continues at coordinate 1,206 of JAIUOE010000018.1, read as the reverse complement.
TCGACACGGCGGTTACGGTCCTTTGGTTTTCATTGTTTGCACTCGTTCATTCGATAACCGCATCAAGATCTGTAAAGCTGGCAGTCGCACATTCATTTCCGGGTTTCATGCCGTGGTACCGGCTTTCATACAATGCTCTCTCTCTCGTGACCCTCTACTTTTTCTATTCATATTCTCCAAAAAATGGATATACACTCTACGATCTTCCAACTCCTCTCGATCTGATTTTTGCCTCCATCCAGTTTGGAAGTGTACTCGGACTTGCCTGGACCTTCAAATCAATCTCAGGGAGTGAATTCATGGGATTTTCACAAATAATCCGCCGCAGGAGAAATGAATACCGGGCACTCGAAGACCTCGACGAAAAATATACCCTCCGGATTGAGGGTCCCTATAAATTCAGCAGACACCCCATATATCTCTTTTCGATAATATTCCTTCTTTTCCGCCCCCAGATGCACCTCGACTACTTCATTATGATCATCCTTTTCATCGCATATTTCTTCATCGGCTCAATCTTCGAAGAGAAAAAACTCGTCACACAGTTCGGAGAAGAATACATCCAATACCAAAAAACCACCGGCAGAATTTTTCCAAGGCTTTTTAAGGGGACGCAGATAAAAAAAGTTTGAAGTCAGAAGTATGATGTTTGAAACTTATGTTTTGGAAAAGGAGCGACAATCGTCTCGATTGTCCTATCGACAAACCTCCGTTTCACCAAAACATGAAATCATCATTCCCACTTAATAAATCAAAAATTTTCAACTATTTATTAAAATCAAAACTCAAATATTGTTTTTCTTTCTACGAACATAAATCCCTCTTCGAGGGAAATTGAATTTGGATAATGGTAGCTTGCTACGAACATTCCACTCGCCCAGACGAGTTTTTGTGGAAATGGGATTAATTTTTTTGCTACGAACATTTGACCCCGCTTCGGAGGTATTCGGTATAAGAGATTAGGTATCAAATATTTTTTTTTGGTGAAATAGAGGTTGGTCGGTGGGACAATCGAGACGATTGTCGCTCCTTTTCCAAAATTCAGGTCAGCTCATAGCTCAAAGTTAATAGCTCATAGTTGTTATGTTAAAAAGCAATAGGAGCACCCAAGTTTTCTTCATTTTCTGCACAAATTTCGTTTATATATTCGCTTTGTCCTCTTAGTTACCGAAAGGGTGGACATAGAATCTCCATGAGGGTGTCAAG
>JAIUOE010000017.1 GCA_020161395.1 Bacteroidota bacterium | reverse complement strand
TAGTTGTTATCTGGTTACTAATTGTGTTTTGAAGACCCGGATCATTAAAAAACTCATTATACAGTTCATCATGAATTGCGATTGCATCTATGTAAGTAGTCACTTTATCCTCATATCGGATACCAACTTCAACGACCTTGCCAACAATGTCTGAAGCATATTCTCTAAAATGAAAAGCTGTATCAGTTAAGGTTACCCACTCCATATTTGTTGATGATAAATCTGACTTTCTGATAATCATTTCAATCGATCTGGCAGGGATACTTTCCATATTGTTACTACCTGTAACCCCATGTGTGTTTAATTGTGGATTAAAAACACTACCTGATTCTTGAGCCCCGGATGCAGGAACAATTTTCAGTTGCACTCTGAGTACAACAGTTGTATCATTGGTTGTATCAGAATCGATCATTGCACGAAGAGAAATGTAGTGCTGCTCATTGGTATTTGTGAAATGAATCCTGTTTACTTTTCCATAAATCATGTAACTTTTAAGTATATCCTCTTTGTTATAGCGAATCGCTTTCCGAACATGGTATGGTACTTGCGATACTGTTATAGTTGTATCAGTCCCGGTTATATTAGTCCCAACCCAGGAAGGTATCAAATCAGGGTGTGAATTCATAAACCAGGCACTGGATTGGTACTCCGTACCAAACCCAAAATTATCAATTTTAGCGAGGCTAAAAATGCTGGGTGCTCCAACCTGAAAGGGATAATTATCCCTGTCCTGTCCCTGGGCTTTTAGGTATTTTCCGGTTTCAACTCCTAATAATTCAGGAGTAAAGGAGCTCCACTCGAGGTGCATATCGAGTATTTTTCGAACACGATTGTAGTCACCGGGTTTTGTGCTAATCGTATCCGCCCAAGAAACTGAGTGAGTAATCCCAAGGGAATCCATCATTGTGCTTATCTCTTTGGTGCTGAGTTGAAGGCCTTGGGGATCGAATGGTTGTCCCCAATCGTAGGGAGGGATTCTGTAGTTTACATATCCGTCAAAGAAGGAGATGTAAGGAAATATTGTTTTACCCATTTGCCCATATATATGGGGGAGGGTATTAATAACGATAAGTAATAAAAATAGGAATATCTTTTTCATCTTAATCTCACGATTAATTTTTATAGTTTTTGGACTAATGTCCTGGTAATAATTGATAAGCTAAATGGTAAAGTAAACCATTTTTTGCCTGGTGCGCTTAACCGGGGTGGGAAGAGAGATATGAAAAATGGAGTTATCCCTGATAACACCCTGAAAAGGTTGATTCTTAATGACATGAAGAGAATTTCAACTCTTCTTTTTTAGTATGGGCTTGTTTCCGTTTGCTCCGGGAATAAATTATAAATAGGTTTATTTAATGTAATCATAATTTTATTTAAAGTCAAGAGGGGAAAAAAATATTTTTTTTCATTCAGTTTTACTGAATATTGTAAAAATATTGGCTATAAATTAAAGTCAAAATTTGTGTTGCCATAATACAAAAAAAGGCTGCCCGATAATTACAGCGGGCAGCCTTAAATTTATGATGCTACTTCGTTACTCCGTTACTTCACTACTTCAAAAGTTGAAGTTTCACTCACTCTTCTTCGCAGGATGAAAAAACATCACAATTCCAAATGACAATGCAAAAAGAAAATAGATTGAAGTAAGAACCCACATTCCCGGGAGGTTTGGTTTTTCAGAGAGGACTCTTCCGAAAGCGAATGTGCCGATCAGGAAGTGAGAAAAATTCCCCATTGCAAGTGGTCTGGAATAAATTCCCCCGATAATTGCCTGCCGCTGCATCCAGTTCATAATTGCGAAACCCATGTAGAGTGCTGCCATAATCTGAATAAGCATGTCGGCTGCCCCGTTCGATGAGATTTTAAGGTGAACAAGCAGTTCTTTGGAGAAAAAGGATGACAAAAATCCAAACAATGCCAGTGTGATGGCACTCAATGTCATTAATATCCTGGTATTTATCATTTTAGTTTGATTTCCGTATAATTGAATAGTTTTTCGATGTCTTCTTCGCTTACGGTTCTTTTCTCGTCATTGAGTTCAATGAGGTAAAGGAACCCTTTTGGATTTCCGAGAGAAGAATAGATATCCAACAGTTTCTGCTGGTCGCTGCTTATGAGAATTCCTTTATCGTCCCATAATTCTATACCGCTGAGACACCCGTGAGTCGGTACATTTGGATAAAAAACCTCCTTAAGATAGTACCTCTGATCGACAGTGGTTCCGTGCATTACAATGTCGAACCTGCCTGCCTTGCCTGCGTAGAAAGACTCCATAACAGGGAAATATTCTCTCCAGCTTTCGGGGAACAATTTCCTGTAAAGTATCGAATCGCTCTCCCCTTTAAGGTTCGCTTTTGAATTGTAGAATGTGTTGTTATCGGTTTCTGAAGGCATAAACAACCTTATCCTTGGAGTAGGTCCGATCAACTTGGCTGCGGAATTGTAAACACCCGTTACAGAGAAAACCCCCTGCGGTGAATTTCCGTTAGTAAGGTACCCGGGCATGTTCGGAAGTGCTCTGGCAAAATACGGTAGTGTCACCAATTTACCCGAATTGTCCCGAAGAAACTCGCCATTCTTCCTTCTGAAGACAATTCTGCCGGCATAATTTCTGTCATTACGAACAAACATGAACATCCTGAATACAGAAGTATCTTTTCCGTAGTTCAGGAGATCAGTAACCGGGGGAAGTTTTTCTCCCCCTTTTGCTTTCATCGAGAGATTTCCGATCAGTGCCTGAAGAATCGGGTTATTCAGTTCCCCTGCGAATTTTGTTTTGGCAAGTTTTTCGTATTCCTGCATTTCTGATACACTAAGGTCGCAGTAATTAACTGCCATCGCAAAAAGTTTGACATTTGAAGTTTGTCCCGCAAACTTTTCAGCAGACACTTTAAACTCACCCCTGTAGAGTGTGAAAGCCGTTTGAAGTATTCTCCTTTGTATATCGGAGTCGAATTTAATGAGAGAATCCATCATTGATCCGAGGAAAGCCTTAAACTCGGGACTCCTGTCCATCGTCAATTCTGCAGCCCACAAACCATTCGCCATAATATCAGCGTTTTTAAAGTTTGCCGGTTTTTGGCACTCCGTGATTTTCAGTTTTAACTCATTGTAAAAACTGTCTTTTCTCGCAAGAGTCGCAAAATCAAAAAAGACGGATTGAGAGAGCAATGTTGAGACGGACAGTAACATAAGCAGTAAAATTCTATGAGGCATTAAAAATTCTCCGATATATTTTTTATTTTTGAAGGATCAGTCTTGAGTGACAGGTTTTGCAACCTGATTTACAGAGTAATACAAATGGATTGCGATCAATAAAGGAAACAAATTTATCCCTCAACCACAGAGGCTCAAGAATGTAAAACTTGAATCGGGTGGAGAGGCTTTTCAGTTCACCATCCGCCAAAAGATAATTTTCAAAATCCCTGAATCCTTTCGCACACCCGGGAAACTCAATTACAGGATAAACCCCCGAATTTGACAAGGACAAGGGCATTGCCCCCATATGCTCCCACGGGTTAATGTGAATGTAAGGCAACTGCTCTCTGTTTTCGAGGTAGTGCAGGTGAGTCAGGGATTCAAATCCACAGCCGATCATTACGATTCTTGCTGAGGCATTAGACTGAATAATCTCACACATCGAACCTTTCCCCAAAGGAGAGACAGGATTGTTCGACCAGGACAGTCCCGTCCCCTCACCCAGGAACAGGAAGGAATGAGACGGTGAAGAAGTTCTGACCACACCCGGATACTTCCTGAATCCTTCAGTCAAGGCTCCGGTTAAAGAATGAGTTGAATCTCTGTCGAAAGGGAGAGTTTCCTTGAACCGGTTAATGAAATTATAACTGAAAGACGGCATCACCAGGGTTGTATCGTCGCTTTTAACAGAACAGAGTGCGGAAATGAAGTCAATTGGACTCGAATACCCGCCAAATTTTTTGATACAACTAAATGCAGTATGAAAAAGGAGAAAATTTCCCGATCCGGTTATCTCATTAACCAAGAGATTATATTTTCATACTATTAAAGGATCAGTTTCTTTTTCGCAAGGATGCTGTAATCGTCAACCGATCTTCTGATTGTATTTGTAAGTCTTCCCAATCCTTCAATTTCAAGTTCGATTTCATCCCCTTCTTTCAACCATACTGGAGTGAAGTCTTCTCCTTTTTCCTTCGCTTCAAGCGCTGCGGTACCGTTTAATTCAAGGTAACAGCCTGTACCGACTGTTCCGGAACCGATTATGTCACCGGGATAAAGATCGACGCCGTATGAGGCTCTCTCTATCAACTCAGCGAAAGTCCAGTCCATCTGACTCAGATTTCCCTCGGAGATAAGCTTTCCATTATGTCTGGCTTTCATCGCCAGATCAAATTTGTCACCGTAAGGTGTGGCAATTTTTCTTCCTTCGAGCTCATCCGGAGTAACTAGCCACGGTCCGATTGCAGTTGCGAAATCCTTCCCTTTTGCGGGTCCGAGATTAAGCAGCATCTCTTCCATCTGCAGAACTCTGGCGGAAAAATCGTTCATTATCATGTATCCGGCTATATAATTGTCGGCTTCATAGGATTTGATATTTCTACCGTGCCTGCCAATTACAATGGCTGCTTCCAGTTCAAAATCAAGTTTTTGCAGATGATCCGATTCTACAATGAGGTCACCGCCACCATAGATCGCATTGTGATTTGTGAAGTAGAAGACGGGAAACTGATCGAATTCGGCAATCATCGGAACTCCCCTGTTTCTTCTCGCCGTTGCCACATGCTGACGGAATGCATACCCGTCGCGGCAGGAGGCGGGATTCGGAACGGGAGGACCAATCGTGACCTCTCCGGCAGGAATACCGCCAATATTTCCCGAATGGAAATTTTTGATGATCATTTCAAGAATTCCCGAAGCATCACCCCAAACTTCGAGAAGCTCTTTCATGGAAGCGGGCAGTTTTTTTCCTGTCGAAACTGGGCCGTCTTCAATATCGACTATAACATCATTTATAAGAAGTGCCGCTCTAAACTTCGAGTCTTTTAGATAACTAACTAATTTCATTACATTCTCTTTATTAAAAAACAGGTGGTTTTGTTTCGGATTTTGGAGACAGTCCTTAAACTTCAGGCTTTCTCCCTAATCAGTTCCATTACTTCCACAATAATCTGAATTGCAAACTCAGTCTCCTCCTCTGTACCCGAGTTTATTCTGACTCCGTTTGGAACGCCAAAAGAGCCTGTATGCCTGAGTATAAGACCCCTGTTCAGGCACTCATCATTAAACTGAATTGCGGTGCTTTCGTCAGGGAAAATAAGCATAAGAAAGTTACCGACCGATTTGGTGTATCTGATTCCAATCTCATCAAAAGCCTGTCTGAACCGGTTTAAGGACCATTTGTTCAGTTCCGCTGTCCGTTTCAGGAATTCTGTGTCCCCCAAAGCCGCCATTGCTCCAATTTGGGCAAGCATGTTTGGTTCGAAGGGAAGTTTCACTTTGTAGAGCGACTGAATGAGCTGCGGATCGCCACATCCCGCTCCAATTCTCAAACCTGCCAAGCCGTAATCTTTTGAGAATGTGCGAAGCACCATCAAATTTTGCTTTTCGTATTTTAAACCGTCAGGATACTCCGGGTTTTCACGGGCATAGAGTGTATATGCCTCGTCCAGAACAATAAGTATGGATTCAGGAACCCTGGCAAGAAACTCATCAAATTTAGCCCTGGTGAACATTGTCCCAGTGGGATTATTCGGATTTGCCAGATAGATAATTTTCGTTTTTGGGTTAATCGCGTCATGAACAGCATCAAGGTCGTATGTAAAATCATCCATTAGGGTTTTTACACATTTAATATTATACTTGTCTGCGTTCACATACCAGCCAATAAATGTGCCCTGTGAGGTGATTACTTCATCGCCTGTTTCACAGACTCCCGAAATAATATATTGCAAAATCGCATCTGAACCGCTCGCCACGATTATTCGATCCTGATCGACCTCATAATATTGAGCCAGTTTTTTCGTGAGTGAGTAACATTTGGGATCGGTGTATCGGTGAAGTTCACCGAGATTTTCAGCGATTGCCTTGAGAGCAAGCGGAGACGGACCGAGGGGATTCTCGTTGGAAGCGAGCTTAACAATTTTGGTAAGCCCTTTTTCTCTTGCGAGTTCCTCAATCGGCTTCCCTGCTTTATATGGTGTAAGATTTTTTATGTGTTCAGGTAGTTTGATCATTGTTGTATCCGGTATTTAATTACACCTCAAGCCAGGAATTTTCATATCCTTCGATGAGTGTATCTTTTACATTTTCAGTTAGTCGAAGTGGTGCATAAGTATCAATCATGACCGCATATTCGAAAGTTTCTTTTGCTCCAATTGAAGCCTCTGTTTTCCCCGGCTGAGGTCCGTGTGGAATTCCCATCGGGTGAAGTGTAACCGACCCTTCGCTGATGCTCTTTCTCGACATAAAGTCGCCATCCACATAATAGATCACTTCGTCGCTGTCTATGTTTGTATGGAAATAAGGAGCAGGTATTGCCTGTGGATCGAAGTCGAACAATCTCGGGCAGAAATTGCACACTACAAAATTGCTCGTCCAAAAGAGAAGATGGACAGGCGGCGGCAGGTGGAGCCGTCCGACTTTTGGAGCATAGTCCTTGATGTTAAACGCATAGGGGTATAAAAATCCATCCCACCCGACAACATCAAAAGGGTGATGAGGTACATCATATTCAAAATGTCTGCCGTTCAGATTGACAATCATTTTGTAGTCCCCTTCCTCAAAATTTGGTTCGAGGTGTGAAGGTGGTCTGAAATCTCTTTCGTAATATGGTGCATCTTCTGTCAACTGACCATATTCGTTCCTGAAGTGCCTTGGTATTTCAAAGGGTGTAAGTGATTCAATTATAAGGAGTTTCACCTTATCATACGAGTCAAACTTCAACTGGTAAACCGTCCCTTTAGGGATGATCAGGTAGTCCCACTGCTGAAACGGAATGACACCATATTCGGAATACATCTTCCCGCTACCATGGTGGACGAATATCAGTTCTGACATCTGTGAGTTTTTATAGAAGAAATCAGCTTCCTCTGTAATATGGGCAGTGGAGATATTGCATCCTGAATTTCTCATAAACGACTGACGGGCGGTGAGAATATTACCCGGTGTTGTTTTTCTCCCTGTCACGAAGTGATAGTACTGAATCGGAGCATCTTCCCAGTCCTTTGTAGTAAATGGGAAAATTTCCCTGATTTCCTTTACCTGAGGAGGAATGTGAAAATGATATTTGTTGGAATATACTCCCGAGAAGCCCCTCGTACTGAAAAGTTCTTCCCTGTAAAGTGATTTTCCATCTGGTTTGTAAAATGTGGTATGCCTGCGGGGAGGCAATTCACCAAGTTTATAATAAAATGGCATTCTGTTCTCTCCTCTTGATTAAAAGTTTCCTCTTGCTGCCTGATCTCTCTCGATCGCTTCAAAGAGTGCCTGGAAGTTACCTTTTCCAAACCCCTGGCTTCCACCCTTTCTCTGAATTACTTCGAAGAAAAATGTAGGTCTGTCACCGACGGGTTTTGTGAAAATCTGCAACAAATAACCGTCACTTTCGGGATCAAGAAGAATGCCGTAATGTTTCAGTTCGTCAATGTTTTCTTCAACCTTGAGGTCTTTTTCCTTCAACATCTGATAATAGGTGTCAGGCGGAGTACTCAGGAACTCAATTCCATTTTTTCTCATTGCTGAAATAGTCTCAATGATATTATCTGTTCTGATGGCGATGTGTTGAATTCCCGTCCCGCAAAACTCTTCGATATACTCTTCAATCTGCGATTTTTTCAATCCTTTGTAAGGTTCATTCACGGGATTTCGGATTATGCTGTCCTCAGATCTTACAACTTTGGACAGGAGTGAGGAATACTGTGTACCAATGTCGCCCGCTTTAAAATCGACAAAAGTTTCAAAACTGAGGGATGCATTCATGTAGTCAACCCAGAAATTCATTTCATTTTCGCGTACATTCCCGACGATATGATCAATTATTTGAAGACCTGTTTCGTGAGTTTCAACTTCATAATTTTGAACAGGTTCACCAAATCCGGGTCGGAAAAGTCCCTTATATTCGTCGTGATTAACGAATGAGATTTCGGCATCATCATAGAGTTTTATCGCTGCTTCAAAATAGAGTCCGTTTTCATCCTTCACTTCCCTTGGCTTTATTGTGGGAATCGCTCCGTTGGTAATGGCATGATTAAACGCATATTCAACATCATTTACATTGAGAGTCCATCTTTTTACTCCGTCACCATGGCGTTGGAGGAAGTTGTAAATCTCGTAATTTTCAGGTTTAACGGGTGATGTAACAACAATTTTGAGATTGTTTTTTTGCAGAAGGTAGGAAACCTTGTTTTTCACTCCGGTTTCAGGACCTGAATAAGCGGTAATTTTCATGCCGGTAGCTTTGGCAAACCAGTATGCCCATATTTTTGCCGTACCGACAAAAAACTCGACATAATCGTAGCCTCTGATTCCCAGTTTATTAGCCATTTGATCTCCGGTATTAATGGTTAGTAAGAGGAATAAAAGAATAATTAAAATTTAATTCCCTAAAATAATAATAAACTGCAGGTCGGGAAACTCTAAAATAAGTCACCTGACCTGCAGATCAAAAATTCAATTTCTACTCTTCTCCGTCATGGCTGTGCTGTGTCTTAAGCGCTTTTACCATAAAGTAAACAGTGAAGAAAATTATAACCGACCATGTCGGGATCATCATAAGAAGTGCTGAAGTACTCATTTATCTACTTAAATCCTTTCTTCTTTTAATCTGATTTTCCATGCAACAAATATCAGAATGCCAACTGTTGCATAGACCGATAACAAAAGCAACCGTGTTAGATTTATAACAAGAATCTTCTCGGGGTCGTCAATTCCGATATGAAAAAGTGTTCCCAGAACGCTTGATGGATCGAGATTCCAACCCTGCCCGTTGAACAAACCTGAAAATGATTCAATCCACTTACCTCCGACAGGTTGTATCATGGAACCGACAAAAACCAGACCTATGAAGGTGGGGGTAACATATTTCAGAATATATTTAAAGATCACGGGAATTTTAATATCGGCTCCCCTGTTGATTTCTTCCCAGGCGTTATCGATTCCAAATATCCAAAGAAAGATGATGGATTCCGCAAGGGCAAAAACCACGAGAGAGAAAGTACCTGCCCAAAAATCATATTCGTCAAAGGCACCATGGTCATAAAGCAGAATTGTCGGTAGAGCAAGCACCACCACTGCGAGACCGAATACCCAGGTGGACTTCTCTCTGCTGAATTTGAAGGAGTCCTGAAGGAATGCCATGACGGGTTGCCCCATGGCAATCGAACTCGTTATACCCGCAAAAAACAACAGCCCAAACCAGGTAAAACCGCCAAGTGCGGAAAGGAGTGGTCCCCAGTTCTCGAAAAGCATCGGAAGGGTCATAAATGACATCCCGAACCCGCTGAAGGTGCTCAGTGATGCAAGCCCCAAATAAGCCACTGCAATCGGGATTACAACCGATCCACCGAGAATAACCTCAACAAATTCATTCATAAATCCGGCTGTGGCAGCATTTAGCGCCACATCATCATTTTTCCTCAAATATGCAGCATAACAGTGAATTGAACCCATACCGACTGACAAAGTGAAAAATACCTGTCCGGCGGCAGCAAGCCAGACCTTCGGATTTGACAAAGAATCAAAGTGAGGTGTCCAAAGGAAATTCAAACCGGCGACAGCATCCTCCACCGCCCCGTACTCTCCTGCATCAAGTGTCAGTGCTCTAATTGCAAGAAAAATGCCAAAGAGAATCAGCAGAGGCATCAAGATCTTGCTGGCTTTTTCTATGCCCGCACTTATTCCACGCGAGAGAACCCAGAGATTCAGCCCAATGGTTACAAAAAAGAAAAACAGCGCCACCGGAGAAAAATTAATAAATCCATCGCCGGTACCGAGATAACTTTTAAAATACTGAATTACTTCGGATTGATTCATACCGTTGAAGACATCTGCAACGGAAAATACGGTGTAGGCAAGAGTCCAGGATTCGATATAACAATAATAGGCAGCCACTACCAGATTTGTGAATATACCAAAAATTCCAAAATACTTAAGAAGTTTTGATCTTCCCAGCACATCCAACATTCCGGGGGTTGAGTGATGCCCGTGCTGTCCGCCGTGTCGTCCGATTGCCCATTCAACCCAGAGAAGTGGAATGCCCATCACTGCGAGGGAAACCAGATACGGGATAATAAAAGCTCCTCCGCCATTTTGTATTGCCTGTGCAGGAAATCTTAGGAAATTACCAAGACCAACTGCATTTCCTGCAACGGCGAGTATGAGACCAAGTCTCGACGCCCATCTCTCTTTAGTACCACTCATTCTATATTCCTGTTCCTGTTTTTGTTTCGATTAACTCATTTTCACTTTGTGCTATGATAACGGCTCCGGCAGCATCCCCTGTAACATTTGTGATTGTTCGACACATATCCAAAATTCTGTCTATACCAAGTATGAGAGCAATCCCCTGTTCAGGAACCCCCACGGATTTTAAGATTATAATAAGCATGATTATTCCCACTCCGGGAACGGGAGCAGTACCTATTGATGCCAGAACAGCCATAAAAACAACTGTAATCTGCTGAGCGAGTGACAATTCCATGCCATAGACCTGTGCAATAAACACAGTGGCAACACCTTGATACAAAGCTGTTCCGTCCATGTTGATCGTTGCACCCAGCGGTAAAACAAAGCTGGTGATCGATTTTGAAACTCCGAGGTTCTCCTGACAACACTCCATGTTTACCGGAAGTGTCGCTGCCGAGGAACTGGTACTGAATCCAACAAGTTGCATCGGTCTTATGCCCTTAAAGAACTTAAGGATGCTAAACTTCGTAAATATTTTTAAAAGTAAACTGTAGGTACCTGCCGTATGCAAAAAGAGTCCCAGCAAAACCGTAACCGCATACCACAAAAGCGTTTCGAGTATGTTGAACCCAAATTCCGAGACTGTGGCAGCTATCAGTGCAAACACACCAACAGGTGCAAATTTCATGATTACATCTATCATCTTAATCATAATGTCGCTGAGTGCATCAAAAAAATTGAGCATTAACTTCGATTTCTCTTTATCCGCAAAAGTCAAAACCATCCCGAAGAAAACCGCGAAGAAAACAATCTGCAGCATCTCACCCTGTGAAAGTGCTGCAAAGGGATTTTTTGGTATCATCTCGACAATCATCTTTATTCCGTCAAACTCAACATCACTCCCGATTTTGTCCTGTGTATCCTGTGAATAGGTTTGCAGAAGGTTATTCTTGGTGGTCTCATTCATCCTTTCACCGGGTTGAATTACATTTGCAAGTACAAGCCCGATTGTCACTGCAAATGCAGTAGTCAGAATGTAGTAGGTTAATGTCTTGGACCCGATTCTTGCGAACTTTTTGATGTCACCAAGACTCGCAGCACCCGCTATCAGACTCGCCAGTACTAAAGGAACGGCGACCAGATTCAACAAACGAATGAAAATATCGCCAAGCCATCTTATCCATGTTGCAGGAGTTTTCTCATTTCGCACCATTCTCACATCAGTGTAGAGTTCTGTTTTTTTGATCTGTTTTGATTCATCAGAAGAGACAGAGACGGCAATGAGGTCAACAGCAAATCCCGCTTTTTTGAATGATTTAAAGGTGTTTATCAGCTTTGGCTTTTCGCCGGTTTTGAAAGAGACAGAATCTTTGATGTTTTGGGCGGGGTCCTTCTTTAAAAGAATGACAGAACTCCAGTCAGTAATACTCTGTTCTGTTTTTTCCTTTTTATCCATAAAGGATACTACGAAATTGTTCTCATCGACATTGAACCATGCACCAAAAAGGGCACCTGCTATAAGTGCAATCAATATCTGTGTGTGAAGTGGCGGCAGTTTAAACTTCATGAATTTTCCGGATATCAGAGATTTTTTTGTGAAGCATTCTTTAAAAAACAAAAATAATCAGTATTATTGAAACTTGAAACGATTAATTTTAAAAAATCATCAAATCATCATTTTTTTAGTAATATATTCACCACCCTCCTTCAAATAAATGAACAATAACAGTAAAAACGATTTATTACGCAAACTTACGCTTACGGGCGCAACCATGATTGTTGCAGGATCAATGATCGGTTCCGGAATCTTTCGTAAGCCTGCCACCATGGCAGGGCAGCTTCTTTCACCGGAACTTTTGATAATTGTGTGGATTGCTGCGGGCCTCATCACACTGGTTGGTGCATTAATTAATGCAGAAATAGCCGGTATGATAGACGCCACGGGAGGACAGTACATTTACTTCAAAAAGATGTACGGTGACTTCACATCCTACATGTATGGCTGGTCGGTTTTATCGGTAATTCAGACTGGAAGTCAGGCTGCCATAGCTTATGTTTTTGCGGAATATCTGAATTCCTATCTTCAGATTGGAGGGTTGTCTCCTTCGATGGCGGGGTTTGAGGTCTATATGCCCTTTGTCGGGATGATAAAGCCATTTGCAGAGTTTGGCACGAAATCGATTGCCATTTGTGTGACTCTATTGCTTACCGGTATAAATTATATCGGAGTTTTCTTCGGTGGAATAGTCCAGACAATCGTCACTTTCGTGAAAATCGGTTCGATTCTGGGGCTAACAGTTCTTATCTTCCTTCTTGGTGACGGCTCTGCTTCAAATTTTTCAAACGGTTTTTCGATGCCTGCTGAAACAGCTTCAAACATAGTCTCTCTTTTTGGTCTCGCACTGGCAGGTGCATTCTGGGCATATGACGGATGGAACAATGTAACCTTTGTTAGTGGTGAAATAAAAAATCCTCAGAGGAATGTTCCTCTCGCTCTCCTTTGGGGAACTCTGATAGTTATTGCAGTATATGTATTAATTAACATGGCTTTTCTCTATGTGCTTCCAATTGATGAAATGAAAAATTCCGACCTTGTTGCAAGAAGTGCTGCCGAAAAAATCTTTGGAATTGCCGGCGGGACAGTGATTTCGATTGCGGTAATAATATCAGCTTTTGGAGCTCTCAACGGAAGTATCCTGGCGACTGCGAGGGTCCAGTACGCCATGGCAAGAGAGGGTATGTTCTTCCAAAGCCTTGGAAAAGTTCACCCTAAATTCTGCACACCTCATGTTTCACTTCTGGTTCAGGGAATCTGGTCGGCGGTTCTCGTCTTGTCAGGATCTTTCGATACCATCAGCGATTATGTCATTTTTGCTGCATGGTTGTTCTATATGCTCGGCGCTGCCGGAGTTTTTGTATTAAGAAAGAAAATGCCTGATACACCGAGACCCTATAAGGTCTGGGGATATCCTTACACTCCCGCTCTTTTTGTAATTTTCTCCTTTTTATTTTTGGTAAATACCGTTGTTTCGGATACCAAAAACGCCATGATGGGACTGATGCTCATTCTCAGCGGACTCCCCTTCTATTTCTACATCAAATACAGAAATAAAAAACAGGAAAGCAAGAATCAGTAAATGAAAAAGATTGTTCTTATTGATGCGATGGCTATCGCATACAAAGCTTATTTCGCATTCATCACCCGACCGCTTCGCACAAAGTCCGGCGAACCCACTTCAGCCATATTCGGTTTTTTCAATCAATTGTTCAGATATCTTGAAGAGATAAAACCCGATTCTGTTATCGTTGCTTTCGACTCCAAAGAAAAGACTCTAAGAGCTGAAAGATTTGAACAATATAAAGCCAACCGCGCTGAAATGCCGGAAGAACTCATTCCACAGATTGGAAAAATCAAGGAGATCCTTGAGGCAATGGCAATCCCTGTCTTCGCAATGCCTAAAATCGAGGCTGATGATATAATAGGAACAATGTCCCGGCTTGCTGAAGAGGATGGTTATGCTGTATATATGGTGTCTCCTGATAAAGATTATTTTCAGCTTGTCACACAAAATGCATTTCTCGTAAGACCCGGCATCAAAGGAGAGGATTTTGACATTTACGATGTGGCATCCGCCAAACAAAAACTCGAGATCGAACCTTCACAAATGATCGATTATCTCGCACTGATTGGAGATAAAAGTGATAACATTCCCGGGGTTGCCGGTATTGGAGAAAAAACTGCCATCCCCCTTATTCAACAGTTCGGTACTCTCGAAGCAATCTATGAGAATCTCGATAAAATTTCCTCCAATTCTGTAAGAACAAAACTTGAGACAAACAGGGATAACGCCTTTCTTTCAAAGGAGTTGGCTACAATCGACCTGAATATCGATTTAAAATTTGATCCCGACAAGGCAACCATTGGTGATATCAATTTTCAGCTACTCGAAAAACATTTCAAAGACCTGGAATTAAGGACACTCTGGTTGAAGGCAACCAAATATTTTAATTATTCTCCCGAACAGGTACAAACGACAACTCAACCGGGCGTGGATGAGAGCGATTCTGACGATGAAAAGAGCAAATCTTTCGATCCAAAAGCGGTTTCCTACAAACTTGTTAAAACTGTTGATGATGCTCTAAAACTCGCCGGGTATCTTTCGGGTCACGAACTTTTTGTCTTTGATACTGAAACTGATTCTCTGAATATCTTTAATGCACGCATAGCAGGTGTCTCATTTGCTGTCAAGGAGAAGGAGGCATTTTTTGTCGCTCTTGAGCCCGATACCCGTACTGTTGACATGTTCTCAACCCGTGTTGAGGAAAGGTTGCCGCTTTCAGAATTCAAAAAAATCTTCTCACCTTTGTTCGCAAATCCTGCAATTAAAAAAGTGTGTCAGAACGGAAAATACGATATTGCAATCCTGAGAACTGCGGGTATAGAAGTTAAAGGTTTCCACTTTGACACGATGGTTGCCTCCTATGTTATCGATCCTGACAAAAAACACGGAATGGATGATCTGGCATCCCAGTGGTTGAATTATGATACAATACACCTCTCAACTCTCATCGGTGTGAAGAAAGACCCTTCAATAATCTTTGATGTCGATCTGAATGCCTTGTCAATTTACAGTTGCGAAGACGCTGACATTACTTTCAGATTATACAATGTACTCAGTAAAAGAATTGAAGAGGATGGATTGCATCACCTCGCCTTTGATATCGAGTTCCCTCTGGTTGAAGTGCTGGAAGACATCGAAAGAAACGGTGTGAATATTGACAGCATGATGCTAAAACAGCTCTCCCAGGATCTTGAGCTGATGATGATGGAAACGGCACGAAATATTTACTCAGTGGCGGGTGAGGAATTCAACATCAATTCACCTCAGCAGATGCAAAAGATACTGTACGAAAAATTAAGTCTGACTTCGGGCAAGAAGACAAAAACAGGCTATTCAACAGATGCCCAAACTTTGGAATCGCTCCGCGGTCAGCATGAGATAATTGACATGATCCTCTCGTTTCGGCAGCTTTCCAAATTAAAATCGACCTATGCCGACTCCCTGCCGACACTGATCGAGAAAAGAACAGGTAAAGTTCATACATCATTCAACCAGACGGTGGCATCCACGGGAAGACTCTCATCGAATGATCCCAATCTGCAAAACATTCCGATTAGGACAGACCTCGGAAAAGAGATACGGAAGGCGTTTGTACCTTCTTCAAAAGATAATGTGATACTCAGTCTCGATTATTCCCAGATTGAATTGCGAATAATGGCTTCCATCTGCGGGGATGAATACCTGACACAAGCATTTATAGACGGTGAAGATATTCACAGAAGGACGGCAGCACTCGTTTTCCGGGTAGATCCGGGTGAAGTAACGGCTGATATGCGCAGGAAAGCCAAAGAGGTGAATTTTGGAATTCTGTATGGTATTGGTGCCTTCGGACTGAAGATAAGGCTGGGAATAGCCCAGAACCACGCTAAAGAGATTATTGATACATACTTCGGCACATTCAAACGCGTTAAGGAGTTCATGGACAGCTCTATCGGTAATGCACGGGAAAAAGGATATGCCGAAACACTGACAGGCAGAAGAAGATACCTTCCGAATATCAACAGCAAGAATTTTGCAGTAAAGCAGTTTGAGGAGAGAGTTGCCATTAACATGCCAATTCAGGGAACTGCGGCTGACATGATCAAACTCGCCATGATAAAGGTACATGCTGCTCTGAATGATGGTGGATTCAAGACCAAAATGATACTGCAGGTTCACGATGAGCTTTTGTTCGATGCACCAAAATCGGAACTCGAGACGGTCACTCCCCTGATCAGGAATCTGATGGAACAGGCTCTCCCGTTAAATGTTCCTGTTATCGTGGAGTCGGGATATGGAGAAAACTGGCTGGATGCCCACTAATGCCGGGAAGGTAAAACCCTCCGGATCAGGCATTTTGATTTTTTGAAATAATCAGGTTGGCGGCAGTCTTCCCGCTCATTACCGCACCCTCAATGGTAGCCGGGAGTCCTGTGTCGGTCCAGTCTCCTGCGAGGTACAGGTTTTCCAGTCCGGTTTGGGACGGGAGTCGATAATCCAGATTCTTCCCTCCACAAACGAATGTCGCCCGTTTTTCTTTTATCATCTTATGAGCGGTTACTGTTGAAGGTTTTATACCTAAACAATTCTCGAGTTCACTCAACACAATTTTGATTATTTCCGGTTCTTCTTTGGCGTTCCAGTCGGTTGAGGCACTTGTAACCGTGGTTATATAGTCGCCATGATTAAAAACCCATTGAACCGGAGAGTTAATCAAGGCAACAAATTCTGTATTTAGAGGGTTATTGTTTAGCTTTAAATGAAATGTTGTGATGGATGAATATTCCATCTCACCATTCTCAATTTCCGGAAAAACCCCGGATATCCCGTCAATTTTTTTTAATGCAAAGTGAGGAATCGCCAAAACTGTATTTTCAGGATTTTCGATCGTTCTGTCTCTGAATTTAAGAGAAACGACCCGTCCCACCACGGTATCTATGCTTTCCAACGGATTGCCAAAATTGACCGAACCTCCCTTTTCCTCAATCAGTTTGATTGCATTATCAACAAAAAGCTCACTTAACCCGCATTTCGGAACGATTATTTTTGAATTATTCTTCCCTTTCAGGAATATCTCTCTGAGAACCTTTGCGAATATTAATGCTGAGGTTTTCTCCGGAGGTGAGTTCATCGCCCCCACACAAAGGATTTCCCAAATACCTTTATAAAGTTCACCGGTTTGCCCTTCTCTCTTTAACCATTCCGAAACCGCAAGATTTGATAATGAGTTATCACTCACAAACCTCAGTTTTTGGATAAACTGAATGGCTTTTAGTTTTTGCCTGAAGGTCAGGTAATCGTATCGAAGAATTGCCTGAAGTAAATTAAGAGGATATGGCAGACCTCCACTCTCCAAAAGGTATGATTTTCCGCCTTTCGAGACATATCGAACGCTCATCCTTTCCTGAACCGAAATTTTATCCATTGCTCCAATTTTCTTAAGGAAGGAAAGAGTATCGCGGTAACAGCCCATTAAAATGTGCTGTCCATTGTCGATTATAAATTCATCTGCCTGACCAGAAGAAGTGCCGGAGTGAAAATAGTGAGGAATCGAATTTGCCCTGCCGCCTCCCTTTTTTGTGGATTCGAACAGATCAACTTTACAGTCTTTTAAGGAGAGTTCCACTGCCGCAGACAGACCTGCAAGTCCTGCCCCGACAACAATTGCTTGTGGCATTAGTAAACTAATCTATACTTTGCCCAGACTCCGAGGGAGATACCAACCTTCTCGACTTTGGAGAGATTAACATTCCGGTTGTAGATATCGTATTTTTCGTGGATTATGTTTTTAAGGATCCGGAAATAGATATGCTGCATTGCCCGGGCAGCAAACATGTTCCCTTTGTCTTCTTTGTTCAGTGCTGCAGTGGCTTTATTAAAATATTCAATGGCTCTGGATACCTGAAACTCCATGAGTTTGATAAAATTGTCGTTATAAACCGAATCAAGGAGATCTTCTTCCGAGTAACCGAACTTTTTTAAATCCTCTAGGGGGAGATATATTCTGTCTTTTTCCGCATCCTTTTTAATATCTCTTAGAATATTCGTCAGTTGAAGTGCGATTCCAAGATTTTCTGCAAATTCCTGTGCACTGCGATGCTTATATCCAAATATTTCAATGCACATCAAACCGACAGTGGACGCGACACGGTAACAGTATATTCTAAGCTGTTCGAAAGTATCATATCTCCGAAACTTAAGATCCATTTCCATCCCTTTGATGAGCTCAAAAAACGGTTCAACAGGAATGTTAAACTGTTTGATGGTCATCGCAAGCCTGTTCATCAAGGAGTATGTAGAAGTTCCATTAAAAGCATGCTCAAGTTCCACTCTCCAATGAGTCAACAGATTGCTCTTTTCTTCGGGAGTGTGAATTTCTTCATCGACAATGTCATCAGTTTCACGACAAAATGCATAGACAGTCGTCATGGCATCCCGTTTCTGCGCAGGTAACAGATTAAAAGCGTAGTAGAAGCTGCTGTTGCTCTTCTTTGAAATTTCTTTTGCTTGTTCTAATGACATTAAAAAATCGATCTAATGAATAAATAAAAATAATCGAATTTGCTCAAAGATGGACGAATCATATGCGACCTGTAACCACCCGATCTGATTTTCTCCAAAATCGACAATCCGCCATAATAAGTGGCTGATATTTGAATCCGCAATCTTCCTCGTAACAAACCAGTAAGGGGTTGCCCGTCCTTCATGATGGATTCTGCCCTGTCTACCTGTGATCTAATCAGCTCTGAAACATTGAATTGCTCGGGAGAGAATATTAGTTTCTCCGGATCAATTCCATAAGATAGAATTTCCTCAATGGGAATATATAATCTATTTCGTTTAAAGTCAACTGAAAGATCCTGATAAAAATTTATTAATTGAAGAGCGGTGCATATTTTATCTGAATAGTTACTGAATTTCTCGTCTCTGATGTCATGTAACTGCAATATAAGTCTTCCGACAGGGTTGGCAGACCTGCTGCAATAATCCAAAATATCTGTAAATTTTTCATATCTGGTCTCGCTTATATCCTGACGAAATGCGGAAATTAAATTCCGGAACATCTGACTGTCAAGATTTCGAGTGTAAACTGTATTTGCCAGCGCCTCATCCAGTTCGTCATGATAATTTCCTTTTAAGGATTCCTCGAACCTTTCAAGAAATCTGTCGAGTGCCTCCTCCCTCTCCTGCTGGGGTGCATCACCTTCATCGGCAATGTCATCAGAAGTTCTGGCAAACCAGTATATGATTGCCACATCTTTTCTCAATTTCGACGGAACAAACATCGAGACAACAGGGAAATTTTCGTAATGTGCACCGGCAAGTTGAAGTGCCTCCGCATAACCCGGCAATACTTTTTCCATCTTCCTCATTTATATTTAAAGTAAACGGTTCTCCCTCCTCCAAAGAAGAAACAGGAAGAACCGTAAATCAACTTCCAACAAGTAAAACTAACTCATTCGCAAACCTTATTCAGATTCTGCGGCGTCCACAAATTCCTCAACCTCGGTTTTTAGATGAGTTTCAATCACTTTCAACATGTCTTTAATGATAAAAAGATGTTCCTCAGTCAGTCCATCTTTAAAATGCACATCTATGTTATGACCTGCAACATGAATACAGAACCTGTTTTTACCGGAAAGAATACTTTCCAGCAATTCTTTTTCATAAAGAAGCTTTAGAAGATATTCAGCATTCTCTTTAACATTGTGGGCATGATTAAATGCTTTTTTAATCCTGTCAGCGTTGATCGATGCGTCCTGAAACTTTGCGAGTTTTTCGGCAGCATTGTTAAAATCAAACATTTGATGTGTCAAATGCTGATTTTTTGAAAGCGCGGATTCCATAACGGATACTCCTGATTATTTATTCTGTTTACACGATACTAACGGTGGTTTGGGAACAAACCATAATTCTGTTATCAAAGATAAAGAATTTTTTATACTGTATGTTATAACCTAATAACTAAAAACGACATAATCAAGTGATTTGGGAAAAAAATAAAAAAAAAGCTGAAGAAAAATCTTCAGCTTGTCAAAAATGAGTGCCCGAGACAGGAATCGAACCTGCATGTCGTAACCGACACTAGAACCTGAATCTAGCGCGTCTACCAATTTCGCCACCCGGGCAGATCAAAATTTAGAATGCAAATTTAATCATTTTTTTCGAAATAATCACACCTCTTTTACCATTCACTCCCTGATGTGTCGGTTTTTTTACTGCCACCGTCACCCACATGCGCTTTCTCGCAAACAGGAATGGCAGATGCTTCACTCGCCAGAACATAATCACTTACGGCAGGACAACCGGGGCCAGCCTTGGCGAGGAATCCTGTTCCGGAAGCACAAAGTTCAATTTTTATCAGGTTTGGAGCAGTAACAGGAAACTCTTCTTTCGGATAATTCTTCGCTCTATAGACAGCAGCCATAAAATCACCCCAAATTGGAAGCGCGGCAGTTCCTCCATACCCCCCCTGATATTTTATCCGGGCATCATCGAAGCCGATCCATACAAGGGCAACAATTCTGGGAGTAAATCCGGCGTACCAGGCATCTGTAAAATTCTGTGTGGTTCCCGTTTTTCCGGCAGCTGGAAAAGGAAATTTTCCTTTCAGCGAAGCAGCGGTTCCTGATTTCACAACATCCTCAAGCATGCTGATCATCATAACGGCAGTTTCTTCGGAGATAGCCCTCCATTTTGATGGAGAAAATGGTACAAATTCACTCTTATCTCGGTCTTCAATCTTCTTGAACCAGTTCGGAGCAATATACATGCCTTTGTTTGGAAAAACAGAGAAGGCACCTGCCAGTTCGAGAGGTACCACTTCAGATGAACCCAAGGCAATTGTGGCATCATCTGCAACAGGTGTCCTTAGCCCCATTTTCGAAGCCACATCCCTAATGGAACTGGTGCTCACTACACCATCTGCAATCATTCTTACTGCAACAATGTTGATCGAACGCTCCAAAGCTGTCCTTATGGGGAAGACTCCCCCGCTCGAACCGTCTGCGTTTTTAGGAGAATATCTTCCTTTCAACGGTTCGTTTGAAACTCTGAATTGCGGATAAACATTCGATTTCTCAATTGCTGAGGTGTAAAGGATTGCTTTATAAGTTGAACCTGGTTGTCTCCTGATCTGAGTTACATGATTCAGTCCGAATCCCCGGGTTGTATCGGTTCCACCGACCATTGCGAGGATATGACCCGTACCTACTTCAAGGGCTACAAATCCTGCCTGAACCCTTGTTGCTGCATACTTCACCGAATCAACGAATTTTTTATCTTTTTTGAGCTTGTTGTAGTAAGCCTGTTTCTCTTCCTTGGTAACAAGAATCTGATATTCTTCGTCGTTTTTTATCGCTTTGTCAAGAATATCATCAAGCAGTGCCTGCTTCCCACCCCAGCTCCAGTAACTGTCGAAACCCCGCTGCAATCTGTTCACATTGCTCACGACAGCCCGGTCAGCTATCATCTGCATCTCGAGATCGAGAGTGGTATAAATATTCAAACCGGCGGTCAGAACATCAATACCCGTGGCTTTTTCACTCTGAATCATCTCATTTTTCAGGTACTCCAGAAAGTATGGAGCTTTGTTAAGGAGCGCCTCTTTCTTCTCTCTCCTTATTTCGATTTTCATTCCTGAATACTTCCGGTACTCATCCTCTGTGAGAAATCCGTCGTCCATCATGTTCTTAAGCACCTGGTTTCTACGCTGGATTGATCTCTCGGGATACCGGATAGGATCAAAATAGGTGGGTGATTTTAACAATGCTACAAGAAGTGCCGATTTTTCAGGAGTCAATTCTTTCGTGGACACACCAAAGAAGTTTTTCGCAGCACTCTCAATTCCGTAGGAGCGGCGACCAAAATAGTTGAAATTCAAATACATCGTCAGAATTTCGGTTTTCGAGAAGGATCTTTCTATTTGAACCGCTGTAATCCACTCCCGTACTTTTCTCATCGCCAGTTCGGAAGAACTTTCGTCATTATCCTTAAACTTGTAAAGATTACGGGCGAGCTGCTGTGTGAGGGTACTGGCACCCTGCGGTTTTCCAAGGAAAATGGTTTTAACCGCTGATTTAATAATTCTGTCCACATCCACTCCCCAATGGTCAAAAAACTTCTTGTCCTCGGTGGAAATGAGGGCTTCAATCAGATTTTTAGGAATATCAGCGTACTGAACTTCGACACGATTCTCCACATAGAAGTGGCCCAACAATTCGCCCTTGGTATCAAAGACTTTGCTCGCCAGAAAAAATTTGGGATTTTCCAGCTCTTCCACAACAGGAAGCCCGGATTTTATCTTCACCCACATAATTGCAAAAGAAAACAGAAAGAGAACCAAAACTCCGCCGGCTATGAGCATTATTTTATGTTTCTTCTGTAATCTCGATCTTAAACTTTTATTTTCAGTCATTAATTCAAATCCGTAATGGTAAATCCTTTATCATCCAAAAGCCCGTAACAAGGTTGCTGAAACCAGGAACCGAGGTTTATGTATGCTCCGGAATCGTATTTTTCAAATTTTCTTTTATGAGAGTGTCCAAATATAACAAAATCGAACCCTTCTTTAATTTTTTCCTCTGCTACCGCCACCAGTCCATCCACTTTCCCGTAGTCTTTTCCACCGGTGTAGTGCCTGCTCCCCTTGCTCGTACCACGGGCAATTGCCAGGCCGAGGTCGGGATGAATCAACCCGTATAAGAACTGAACTGCTTTATTTCTTAATACAG
The DNA here is from genome assembly GCA_020161395.1 of Bacteroidota bacterium. NCBI lineage: Bacteria > Pseudomonadati > Bacteroidota > Bacteroidota bacterium. Next base: position 4,723 of record JAIUOE010000017.1, on the reverse strand, counting down.
CCTTAAGCACTCTGTAACCGCCGTCATTCTTAACATAACCGTCACCGTGAGCTATAAATAATTTTGAGTCGAGACATTTCATGATCAAATAATCTTCGATCAAATTCACAGAAAGCTCTTTTTGGAAAAAATCTCTGTGAAAAAAATCATGATTGCCGATCAGATAGTGTATATCCACTCCCCTCCGGCTACATTCATAAAGAGCCGCGAGAGTTCGAAAGAATCCTCTTTGATAAACCTGCCGGTACTCAAACCAGTAATCAAATAAATCCCCTGCTATGACAAGAGCACTTCCGCTCTCCGGCAAACGAAGAAAATCAACGAGTAGATCCTCTCTTTTTCCGTTCTGATTTTTTCCACCTGCACCAAGATGAAGATCAGAAATAAAGTAAACCTTCGAGTAATTTTTGTCGATTTGATCAGATTTTTTAATCATCAGCCATCCTGAACAATGAGTAATTTTCAGGGTCAAGTTCAAATTTTGACGGTTTGAAATCGAGATCAATGCTTAGCACCATTTCTCTCTCATTTAACCTGAATGTTTTAGTGACAGATTTTTTATCACCCGAAAATCGAATATCCATCAACATATTATAAGTTTTCTTCTCTTCCTGTACCTGTTTTAACTTCAGTGAAACTTTGTACCTGCCATTTTTTCCCTCAAACTGCATCTTTCCTGCCTGGAGTGAGACGATTCCCTCACCTGAAAAGATCCATTGATCAAAAAAATCATTAAAGTTCCTGCCCGAAATTTCATTGACGATTTCAACCAATCCTTTTGTATCAGCATTCGAGAATTTGTAACGGTTATAATATTCTTTCAGAAATTTAAAAAACTGTTCGTCACCGAGTTCGTGCCGGAGCATTCTCAATACCCACGCACCTTTAATGTATACCCCAGATGAGAAAATTTCTTCGGGTGCATAAATCGGACCGGAGAAATAATGAGGCTTCTTTTCCTCTTTCAAGGCTGGACCCAAATAATCCTGTCGCTCGCGTTTTCCGCTTTCTTCAAGATAGAGCCATTCAGCGAAGGTTGCAAATCCTTCATTCAGCCAAATATCTTTCCAGGTCAAGGGTGAAACGGAATTTCCGAACCACTGGTGTCCCAGTTCATGTACAAAGATATTCATGTTCGATGGATAGTTATCTATGAATCCACTCCCAAACCCGGATGCTGTCTGATATTCCATCGCTCCCATCTGCCAAAGAAAAGCCACGACAGAATACTTTTCCTTTTGGAAAGGGTATTCGCCAAAATACTTTTCCATGACTTTGATAAAATCTTTATGATCCTCAAGTATCCGCTTCAGTTTTACTTTTTGCCAGGGGAATCCAAAGACTGAAAGATTTAAATTTTTACCAGATATTCCATCAAATGTTCCATACTCAGCAACATATTTTGACGAATAAAAAGATATCAGATAAGTCGCAATTGGATAGTCCGTGCTCCAGTAAAATGTTTTTTTTGCTGAACCCGGTTTACTGGTAACAGAATCAAGATTCCCTGAAGAAACGGATGTAAATCCGGAGTCATTGGTGATTGCAAAATTTAATGTTGCCTTGTCTCCCGGAATATCATTACAAATCAACCAGTCGCGGGCATTTTCGGGTTCGTTCAAGGTATAAATTACCGGAAGATTGTTGATCCTGCCAAAAAAGAAATTTTTCCTGAGGGAGGGATTACCATCGTAACGGACTTTTACAATAAGAGTATCTTTTTTGAGTTTAGCAGAATTTATTCTAACCTTGTCACCTACTCTGGAAAACTCTGCCTTCTTCCCTTCAACGGCAAGTTCCTTTATTTCCATATCCTCTGATAAATCTAGTGATAAACCGACTGACTGATCAGTTGCCACAAGGGTGATTTCCACCGTGGATTCGATGTTTTTTTTCAGATAATCGATATCCAGCGAAATATCGTAATGCAGGACATCAATTCCGCTTTTCGACAGTGTATCATGAATCTCAAGTCTTTTTTTGAAACCGTACCATTCCGAGGTTTCACCGGATTTACTTGATTGATAATACAAACTGTTCCAACCGAACAATAAACCATAAACAGCAGCAAGAATAAATGTTGTCACAATCTTAAAATTTCGATATTTCATATTGCCAAAAATAACCATTCACGCTCAATAATTGTGCCTAAATTTAGGTATCAGCAACTCGATTAGCGATATTTAAGGAGTTATAAGACAGGTTCATCGGGTAAAATTAAGTATGTATCGAAATCTCTGATTTGTCGAAAAAGCTGATATTACTTTTGTTTCATAGAAATTTGAAATTCATGAAAGACCTTAATGATAGAATATGTTTATATAATCGCTGCCGCAATCGGAACCTTGACAATTTTATTTGGCGTGATGGCAGCAGTAATGCCTTCAAGAAAAGTGGAGGTACCGTTCGATCCTGTGAATACCGCCACTTTATTAAAATATTCCGTGTCCGACAATCACAGGGATGTACCTGTTTCAAACATGCATGATGATGATTACGCCGAAGAAGACAATTTTACAGAAATTCCATTTCAAACGACCAGACCCGTGAACAGCAACTACACAAACAATCAGGCTTATTATCCTTTGTCAGTCAGGGATTTCACAATTTCAGGCAGTAGAATTGTTCAGCCTGCAAGAAATAATTTCAAGGTTTACAACTCCTCGCGTCTGACACCTCTGCAGTTCAGATAAGAGGCTCTTTTCACAATTTAAGGTTACCCGCCCGGTAACCTTTTTTTATTTTAAAGTGCCCGATTACCTTAATCTTAATTTGTTATTAAAAAAAAATGTCGTAAATTTAGGAGTTAACTCAAATAACTCTCCGACCATGGGTGGAGAATCATCATCACAAATAAAGGAGTGCTTTATGAAAAAAGTAACAACTTTTTTTATGTCCCTTTTCCTAATCGTGGCTTTTATTAATCTTGAAGCTACCAATATAAAAAATCTCAAAAAAGATGAAGGCAGAGGCAGAGGCCACGCTGAAGATGGAACCTGGACGCTGCAGAATACCGGTTTTACCACTGCATCAAGAGGTATTAACTACATTTCCATCGTTAATAACAATGTAGTCTGGGCTGCTGCATACAACGGCACTTCAACAACAACATATATAACAGAATTCACCATGACCACCAACGGCGGTACCACATGGACACCGCGGACCGTTACCGGTTACACAAGTGGCTGGGGATCTTCAATGATCTTCGGTACAAGTGCAACTACTGCCTATATGCCTGTTTTCAACGCTTCGGCGGGTGGCGGAAGAATCCTGAAAACCACTGATGGTGGAGCAACTTTTACTCACCAGTCAACTGCAGCTTTTGCAGCTCCTGCAGGTTTCCCCAATGTTCTCCATTTCTTTAATGAGAATGAAGGCTTCACCATGGGCGATCCAAATGGCGGTTATTTTGAAATCTACACTACCACCAATGGTGGAACCAACTGGAACAGAGTACCAACAGGAAACATACCTGCTCCTGCTGCTTCAGATGAATACGGCGTCGTTGGTTATTATTCAGCCGTTGGAAACACAGCATGGTTTACCACAAACAAAAGCAGAATCTTTAAAACCACTGATAAAGGTGCAACCTGGACTGTTTCAACAACTCCGGTTGCAGTCGGCAACCAGTTCAAAATAGAGATGAAAGATGCAATGAACGGTATCATCCTTGATGTTGTTGCAGCTACACCTCTTTATTACAGAACTACTGACGGTGGTGCTACATGGACTCCCCTTCTTCCGACCGGTAATTTCTTTGATGGAGATTTCTGCTATGTCCCCGGTACCTTAAATGCTTATGTTTCAACAGGCAGTGCAACAGGATTCACAGGCGCTTCCTATTCACTCGATGACGGCTCCACATGGACTGACTTTACAGGTACACTTGGAATTCAGCACCTTGCGGTCTCATTTTTCGATAACACAACCGGCTGGGCAGGTGCTTTCAACACCAGTGCAACTGTTGGTGGTATCTATAAATTCAGCGGCAGAGTTGATCCTGTTCCTGTTGAGTTGACCTCGTTCACAGCGAATGCTTCGCAAAGTTCCGTTGTCCTCGTTTGGGAAACGGCAACCGAAGTAAACAACTACGGCTTCGAAATCGAGAGAAGCTTCGATAATGTAAATTTCTCGACTCTCGCATTCGTAAAAGGCAAAGGTTCGACCACAGAAAAACAAATTTATTCTTTTACAGATCAGACATCATTGACCGGAAAAACCTGGTACAGACTCCGTCAGGTTGATTTCGATGGAAGATTCGAGTATTCAGAAGTTATTTCAGTTGAAAATACAATTCCTGAATCATTCTCCCTGAATCAGAATTTCCCAAATCCTTTCAACCCTTCAACCAGAATTCAATTCTCGATTCCACAGGAAACACAGGTTGAACTGAGTATCTTTGATGCTTCAGGTAAACTTGTTGAAAATCTTGTATCAGGTGTGAAAACTGCCGGATACCATGAAGTTATTTGGAATGCTACTAACAACGCTTCCGGAATTTACTTTGCTCAAATAAAAGCCGGTAAATTCGTTAAAAACATCAAAATGACTTTGATGAAATAAGCGTTTGATATAATCTAAAAAAAAGAGGCTGTCTCGATAGTAAATATCCAGCAGCCTCTTTTTTTATGTCATTTTTCGTTTTTTTTGAATAACACCGGTAATTGTTCATTAACCAAAGTGACTTTTGTGTTTTTGATCAAAAAAAAAGGGTATTAAC
>JAIUOE010000016.1 GCA_020161395.1 Bacteroidota bacterium | reverse complement strand
TATTTCTCTTTGACTCATTTGAAATGTTGATCCCAATCTTAGGTCTCCTGTTTTTGAAACCTAATTTATTAATTTGAGTGTCATTTCTATCGAGTCGTAGCAGTGTCATTTCTATTGTGTTATTACATAATTTATTTAGTTGTGTCTAAAATATTTGTCGGAAATTGAAAAAAATAATATATTTGTGGTCTAAATTTTCGGTAATACGAAAAATGGAGAGCTGGCAGAGTGGTTGAATGCGGCGGTCTTGAAAACCGTTATATCCTCACGGGTATCCGGGGTTCGAATCCCTGGCTCTCCGCCAATTGACAATAAGCCCTTTATCTGAAACAACTTAGATAAAGGGCTATTTTTTTTATTTGCACATTTTTTGTACATTTTAACCTCAAAAAATGGGAAATGTGCATATGAAAAAGAAAATCCCTTCAATCAACCTCACGAGGCGGAAGACAAAAAAAGGTTATTCATATGGGGTCTCCTACCGGTACGCCGGTGAGCATTACCGCTATGTAGTAGGGACCAAGCAGGAAGCCGAACGTGAAAGAGCAAGACTAATCAGGCAATTTGACGAGGGAAGGTTCGGATTGGATTCGATTAATCCGATATCATTGGAAAACCTCATTGCAGACTACGCGGAAACCAAACTTCATCATTTTGCCGAATCTTCGATTAAACGCTATAATAATTATGCTCAACCCTTCTTGAAATACATAACTAAGTACTTCAGTCTCGCTGCTAAAGATGTCTCACTTATGAAGTCTAACTATATTCAGAAGTTCTTGAACGAGGTTTTGGGATCAAATGATTTCACTGAAAAACCATGGGCAAAAAAGACAGCAAACAGTTGCAGAAAATATCTTATCGGACTCTTTGTACATGGAATAAAGATCAAAGCATGTAAAGAAAATCCCGTTACGGGAATAGAACCTTTCAAGATAATTGAAAAACCTCGTGTTAAGTTCTATTCCTTAGATGAGTTAAAAATCATTTTTGAAAAGTTGAATGACCACTGGCGTCCCTTCTTCAGGTTTCTTCTTTTCACTGGATTAAGAAATGCAGAAATCAGAACCCTGAGATGGTCGAATGTGCACCTCGATGTGCCACATCCCTTTATGGAGATAACATCAAATGAAGATATTACTACAAAGAATCGCAAAGTAAAAATTCTTCGACTCAACGAACATGCAATCGAAATACTTCAAAAGCAGGTTAGAAAAAACGAAACCTATGTGTTCTACACCCCGAAAAGTTACAAAATGATTTCAAAAAATGTTCCGTTACACATAATTAAAGGAATACTCAAGAAGGTGGGACTCAAAGGAAATGTTCATAAGTTTAGGCATAGCTTTGCTTCCCACTTGGCGATGCAAGGTGTAAACTTTAATGCACTTGCCGAGCTTCTAGGACATAGTGATCAAGATTCGGTAAAAATCTACGCACATCTTTCGCCGGCACATTTACACTCTGAAGTTAAAAAGCTCGACAACTTAAAGATTGATTGATCTAATGCTAAAGCGTCAGGATGAATGAATTCCAGTTTGAATAATGACTTTTTCGCATAAAGTGGCTTAGGTGATAGTTAATCGACCTTAACAAACCTTAACATCAAATCGTCGAGTCTAAACAGCAACTTAACTTGAACCTTTAAAAGTCTAGTTAAAAAAGAAAGAGCATATGGATCGATAAATTTCTTATCTATCCACATGCTCTTCTTTGTTTTCATCTTCGGTGATGTTAAGCTAAAGCCACTAACTACTTCAACAAAGTCATCTTTTTTGAAATCGAACCTTGCTCAGTAGTTAGCCTGTAGAAATAAACACCAGATGTCAGTTTTGACGCATCAAAGGTAACCGTGTGCCTTCCGGCTTCCTGATATCCATTAACAAGTGTCGCGACTTCCTGACCCAGAGAGTTGTAAACCACTATTGACACATCACCCGCAACCGGCAACGCGAAACGCACAACGGTTACCGGATTGAACGGATTCGGGTAGTTTTGTGAAAGCTCGTAAGAGGCTACTTCTGACTGCCCATCTTCAACACCGGTGATATACTGATATGTAGCAGTTGCCGTTGTTGAAGAGATGGACACATTATCTTGCTTGTTGTTGTAGTAAAATTCACATTGATTCGGCGTTAACACCCAACTATTATTTGACCATAAATGGCAACTTGCAGATATTGTGTTGTTGAAAGAATCGTAAGAGTAAGTGTATCTCACCCAATTCACCCATGCACCGTTTTCCAACTTCTCCGTCAAATAAGTCAATTGATTTCCACTTGCGTCATAGGTGTAGGTTACTCTACGAGTAGTGATCCAAGCACTATTTTGCCAATTTTCCCACAACTCTGTCAATCGATTTTCATTTGCATCATAATTAAATGTGCCTCTAACTTCACCCACCCATGCACCGTTCCGCCAAGGCTCACTCAACCATGTCAACTGGTTCCCATTTGTATCATAGGTATAGGTGTATCTATAACTATTAACCCATACGCCGTTTTCCATTCTATGCCTTAAATCAGTCAATAAATTATTATTAAAGTCGTAGGTGTAAGTTTCTCTCCACTGATTCACCCATGCACCGTTTTCCCAATCCTCTCTCGTAAAGGACAATGTATTGTCGTCACCGTCATAGGTATAGCTGTCTCTCTGATCATTCACCCAAGCACCGTTTGTCCAATCCTCCCACAGGTAAGTCAATATATTCCCATTTGCGTCATAGGTGGCGGATCCTCTGAAATCATTCACCCATGTACCGTTTTGCCAATTCTCACGAATACGCGTCAATCGATTCCCATTTGCGTCATAGGTGGAAGTTCTTCTTGAATCATTCACCCAAGCACCGTTTGTCCAATCCTCCCACAACTCTGTCAATTGATTCCCGTTTGCGTCATAGGTGTAAGTATATCTCCTAATATTAACCCATGCACCGTTTTGCCAATTCTCCCTCAACTCACTCAATCGATTTCCATTTGCGTCGTAGGTGTAAGTGTAGCGCTCGTCATCTCCAACAAGAGAAAGTAGTATAAATAATCCACCCCCTGAATATACATCTGATTTTTTGATTCGGAGAGTTCTCTCAAACTTTGAGTCCAAATCGGGATTCTCTCGGTTATCAAGCTTCTGTAGAGCGTCTCGCTCATGCCTTAGGTTTTGTTCATGCTTGGAAGATTCACGGTACGAATCAGGGATCTGTCCGAAAGTTATAAATGATAATATGCCGATTAGAATTAACAACCTGCTGTAAAAGGTTTTCATATACTGCCTCTAAATTTATTGTGGGTAAAAAAATGCCCTAAAACTTACTCATATTTTCCGACTTCACCAAAAAGATGAGCAATTGAGAATTAAAGTCCGATGTTCAGTTCATTAACCTCACTAAAAATTAAGTGGTCCGAAGCATCACAATCAATGATTCAATTTCATCATAAAGGTTGAAAAGATTGTGAAATGCGATGATTGCGAAAAATATTTGAGAGGTATGAAGGCTAGAAAATTCAGCAGTCTTAGGGGATTCAACGAAGATAGTCTTGTGTTACCAATCTTAGATGAAATACGATTTCAATGGTTAATACCACTTCATGGGGATCACCTCAAAGATGAAACTACTCTTTTTAAATATTCATCTAGTATCGGATTTTTTAACAACCTGTCAATTTCTTTCCCGATATAATGTTTATATGCGGTCTTCACACAAAGATAGGTATTGGCAATGTGTTCAATTATGAAGAACTCCTCCGAAATATCTTCTTTAACAATCCCACGGGGTACAACAGAACAAAAGAACTGATTCTCATAAGTCCCGATCATGATAGCATTTTGAAATGAAATGAAATCGTAGGAAAAGTAGAGATAATCACTGATTACCATCACTGAGAACTTTCGACTTAAGCCTACTGTCTGTAATTTTTCAGTAATCATATCCTTGACCTTATCACGAAGGTATTCACATTCTGGCCTGATTATCATTTCGGATGTAAGAGATGTGGGAATTACAATAAACAGATTGAAGTCGTTTCGCTTTAGAAAAGCTATCTTACCCTGATAATCATACTCGAGGGGGCTATTTAGAATAACCTTTTCCTCGAAATCGTATGACCCATTCGGTAGAAAATTCTTTAATATCAGGCCATTATCCGTCTGGAAATACTCATAGAAGTAGTATCTTTTAGGCGTTTTCTCCTTGAGAACTTCTTCAAATAACCATCTAACAACATAAGATAAACTTATAAGAGCCGGTTGGAGAAAATATCTTGCGTCAACAGATTCATCATGGTGGCCGACATTACTCAAGTATTGAATACTTTTAATCTGTGAATAAACATCTACAGAGATTCCTCGTGTGTTTTGAATTCGCTCTAATTTTTTACTGAGTGGAATTTGATAAAAGTCTTTATCCAGGAAGTGGAGATAGAGATAGTCACAAATTTTTTCAAGGATGAATCGAACTTTTGCAAGTGCGGAGTGGAATTCTTGGCGTGAGATTTTCCAGATGAGGTCTTTATAGGCTTCTGCTAATTCGTATTTTATATCCATACCTTACCAAAAAATAAAAAGAGTGCTGTGAAAACACAGCACCCTAGAAATCAATTTAATTTAGTATTGCGGGAAATCGCAAGTGTAAGATCGTTACTCTCTCGTTCGAATTGAACAATGAGATTCTCTCTGTTACTGACAAGAACTTTAATCTGTTCTTGCCTGCCTCTAATCGCATATTCTGAAGAATTAGATTCTTTCAGTTTGGCAATTTCAGAATTTTCATCTGCAATTTGCTTTTCCACCTCTGCGATTTGGTTTCCTAACTTAATTAAATTGTCTTTCCGCGCCTCTATCCTCTTTTGCGGAATTCTACGGGTGGTTTTAGATTCGCTAGATGATGATGCGTTGGCTTTTGTGTTCGATGTTTCCATCTTTACCTCTTTATTTATTCATTTATGGGTCTAGGTTAATCCTAGGTAGGTATAAACGATAAATAAGAGTAAAAAGCCGTTGGAAAGATAAATATTCTATAGCTAATCTGCAAGAACAATTACACATCAATAAAGTATACTCATCTACAGAGTGAGTTATGAAAAGTTAAGTAATTCTAATCAACATGAACCAACCGTGAATCAGAATATAGCAGATGTTAACGGTTGCTTAAGATAGCTAAGAGTTCAAGTAATTATTTGGTATAAGAAAGACATACTAACAAACAGGAGTTACTATGTCTTTCACTATCGGTTGCGATCCGGAATTAATTTTAAGGCTCGACGGAGCTTTTGTACCGGCATCAAAATTCTTCAAACGAAACTCTTCCTTCGGTCTCGATGGCTGCAATTCAGTTGCAGAGTTAAGACCCGGATTCTCTGAATCCCCTATCGATTTAACAGCAAAACTAAAGATCATCATCGGCTGTGGGCATGAAAAACACCCTGAGCTTGAGATGTTCTCAGGTCATTACCAGAGCGGTTATCCAATCGGAGGTCACATCCACCTCTCAGTTAACCCACAACCCAACATCGTCGATTCACTGGATACAGTACTGTACTCCTTATCAGATTGTATCGATGATAGAGCACAAAGGAAATCCCGTGAGAACACCGGTTACGGAAAAAGACTTGCCTACCGTGAGAAATCTCATGGAATGGAATACAGGACACCGGGAAGTTGGTGCCTGTCGCCCACTACTGCACTCGTGACACTAACACTTGCGAAGCTGACCGTGATCGCGGTTACTGAAGACGGATTGAACCTTAAAGATTTCAAAAAAAACCTCTCATCAAGGACATTCCTTCGAAAGTTAGAGTCGATGTTAGTCACAATTCCGGATGACTGTCAGGAAGGATTGACTGAGTTAACCAAACTGATCAACAAGAAGTTGGATTGGGATCAAAACATACTGCCCAACTGGGGCCTCGCAGCTTAAGAAAGGAGTTCGATAATGTTAAACCATTCATACTGTGAAGCATGCAACGAGCCTCTTGATGAAGATGAGATCTGGTGGGCGTTTGAAGAGCCTTATTGTATCACTTGCTATCGCGAACGATTCAGCACCTGTTCAGAGTGCGATGAGTTACTGCACGCTGAGGATGGTCATTACACAGATGACTCTTGTCTTTGTGATGAATGCTATGAAAAGTTCGGCAGTGATCCGGAAATGCCTGAGAATCCTGTCATACTTCCCAACGATAGAGAAGAGATTCTTAATCTCTGCCGGACATGGCTTTACTCGAAGAAAAAAAGAAAGCAGATGATAAAGATCAACTCAAAGGATATTGGGCTCTCAAGAATCCGTGAGCTTGTAGGACATGTCAGCAAACCGGTATATGTCTTTGGACTTGTTGATAGAGAAGAGTATGATGTATCGGTTTCCATCGACCTAAAGGACAGGTTAATGGAGTATCGACTTCTGCACGGATTGCCTTGGAGGGTTATCGAGACTGATGGTAACCGAAGGATCGGTTTTACCCTCAAGCTCCGAAGTGAATCCCCTGAGATCATAGCCAACCTTCTAAAATCCCTCTGTAAACACCACAAACCAATCAAAGCCTAACCAAACTTATAAATTTCTAAATAGAAAGGATACTCTATGTGTGGTATCATGGGCTACTATTGCTTTGGCGACAAACGACCAAACAAAGACAAAGTAACCACAATGTTTTCAATACTTGAGACCCGGGGTAGAGATGCCTCGGGTTTCGCATTTGTAAAGGGAGGTAAACTTAATGTATTCAAAGAGCCGGTTCGATCGTCCGTTCTTGTAACCAAACCAGCTTGGAAGAACCTTGAGTTACCGAAGATACTCATTGCACACACCCGTGCTAAGACTCAAGGGACTGAAAAGAACAACAAGAATAATCACCCCCTCTTCGATGCTTCAGGGCTCTGCATTGTCCATAACGGTATGATCTGGAACGATGGTGAAATCTTCGCCAACCGGAGAAGAGATGCTGAAGTGGATTCGATTGCCATCCTTGAAGTGCTGTCAAAGAAGAAGAATGGAGACAGATTCAAGCATGTCTTTGAGAAACTTGAAGGATCTTTCGCCTTCGCTGTGATTGATGCAAAGAATCCAGACACCCTAACACTCGTGAAGAAGGATAATCCCCTCCAGCTGTACTACAGCGAGTATGACGATATCTTCTACTTCTGTAGCGAGAGGGAGATCATGCAGGAGGCACTTCAGATCAACAACAGCAAGCGAAGAGGCTTCTCACTCGGTGAGATTGGTTATCACTACTACAACATGGAGAACAACCATGTCTTGACGATCAATCGTGAGGGTGTTGAAGATTACAAATCCTATACTCCCAGGAGACGAAGTTGGTACACGGATGACGAAATGCTTGAGCAATACTACGGCTATAATAAAAAAAAGGATCTGAATGATCAGGTTTACATCCAGTGTCCCTACTGTCTCGAACAAACGAAATACCAGTTGGGACTCTTCGATAACAGATGTCAGCACTGTGGTATGGAGCTACAGATGGAGGATGAGCTATATGTATAGCTAATAAACACGGAGGTCGAATGTTACCGACAGAGCTTTGGTATTACGACCCAAACAAACCAGAAAAGTTAACAGATTACGATCACTTTATTCAAAAGGAGGATAAAATGGGTTGGGAAAGAGTATTACTGACTATTGCGGTTATGGTCGCAGAAGAAACCCTAAGACAATATTTTGGTGATGGAAAGGACTAACCATGATACATGAAGGACATCAATTCATGGAAAATCTCCTTCGTGAGATAGAAGAGAAAGAAGTGGTCTCGGAAAGGGCCCACTTCGATCTTCTTCTCATCGAAGTGAAGAATCTTCAAAATGAGATAGCCAAGAACTTCGAACAGGCTGATAAGGAAGTCAAGTTGATTCAGGAGTGGGCTTTACAGAAGAACTCAAAGCTACAGGATAAGGTCGAAAGGATCGAAAGGCTTCTGGAAGCTTTCATAAGAGCTTCAGGCGAGAAGACAATCGATCTCCCGAACGGAATCCTCAAGTTGCACAAGAAACCTGACAAGATCGAGATCGAGAATCTTGAGCTTTTCCTGCAACACGCACGGATGGAGATGCTGTCAAGGGTGCCTGAGACTTACAAACCGGACATGGCAAAGATCAAACAATACTGCGCTAGCCACATGAATCCGCCTAAAGGTGTAAAGGTCACCAAGGGACAGCCGGAGTTCACATATAAACTTAAGGAAGGAGACCATGATGCAGAACGAACAGAGGAAGAAGCTGGATCTGCAATTGAATCAGCCGGTACAGATTGAACTGATGTTTGATTCGCCGGTCATTGGACAGAGCCAGTATGGCGAATACTACCTGTACGCAGTTAAGAATGGCGACGGAGCAACTGAATACAGCTTCTTTGCGCCGGATGAAGTGCATGCTGTACTGAGAGAACACAAGAAGGGCACAAAGTTAACGATATCAAAGCTCGCTGAACAGAAAGGCTCAAAGATCATAACCAAATATGAAGTAAAGCCAATGGCAGTCGAGACATCCGCTAACGGTTCGAAGGAAGAATCAACGCCACCAACACCACCGGCTGAAGCTCCGAAGCAGGGTGACAATCTCTATGAGATCATGTTACAGTCGTGCAGGGATGCAGTTAAGATACAGACAGAGTTGGGAGGCTTGATGGATGCCAAGTCTATCGCCGTGAGCCTTTTCATTGCTAGAACGAAGTGAGGATGAGCCATGACCAGTACAGAAATGTATAAGCTTGCACCGTTCTTCTTCCCTGTTGAGTCTCGCAAGGTCTACTATGAAGGTGAGGACGGTTTTCCCGTCCTTTCACCTGATTATCAGAGCATCGTTCATCAGGAGAAGAACGAACTGATCTCGGTAATGTCTGATACCTACCGTCTGGTGAGGAATGAAGAAGTGATTATCCCACTCATGGATCAACTTCACAATCTCGATTCCAAGTGGTACATCGACCAAAGTCACTCATTCGTGAATGACTCAAGGATGCGACTTCAAGTAACATTCCCTGATCTAACCTTTAACGATGGCAGGAGTGACATTGCTCTGAGTCTCTATCTGCACAACAGCTACGATGGAAGTGAAGGCGTTCGTTTATTCTGGGGTGCCATCAGAGGTATCTGTAGCAACGGAATGATCTTCGGGAAGGTGCTTGCCAAGTTCTATGCCAGGCACACAGTAGGGATCAGGGTGGATAACCTCAAGGAACAGGTTGAGTTGACCTATGAACAGATCCCGGTCATTCAGAACAGGTTCCAAATCCTGCAAAATCTTGAGGTGACTGAGGATCTGAGCAAGAAAGTCAAGTCAGAGCTTGGGAAGAAAGTGACCAAATTCATCGATGAACAACCAGAAGCCGTTAATCAGTGGGCACTATACAACTACCTCACCTGGTATGTCTCCCATGTCGTTGACAAGCGACTCAGAGCCGGCTACCAGATGCAAGTGAGTAAACTGTTCAATCTGTAAAATGTTAAGAGGGTTCCGACAGGAGTCGGATTAAATGCGGACCGGATGTGTTAGTGCATCATGCCAAGTGCCACGCTGCCCTTAATATTTATCAGAAAGTTCTTGGTTTAGAAAAATAGAATTCATAATATTGTTTCCGATAAAAAAAGGAAATTCCGGGAATAAAATTCTACCGATTAAACGCCTCAGATCACAAATTGTCCTTGGGAAACAATTGTTGATTTCAACCTTTTAAGAATCTTCACGGGTAATTTTTTTACGTGATTTAAAACGGAAACCGACTTTTGGTCATAGCCAAGGCATGATGTGCTGAGGTGTGTGCCCAAGGGATGGTTTCCGTTTTTTTGTTTTTACATTATTTAGATCAATAAGACAGTCTCAATAATATATAAAGGAATATAATCATGAAAGCTTTGTTCAGTCTAACAACAATAATCATTGCTCTGTTAATTTCAGGGTGTAAAGAAGAGGTAAAAGTCGTACCAAAGCCCGAAGTCAAAATTGATTCATCAAAACTCACACCCAGTATTACGATGCTGAACAGGGACTTTAGTATATCCTATTCGTACCAAGGAAGAGAAGGCCTTACTAAGATACAGCGCAAAATAGAGATAAAACTAACCCCTATATCTTATGACACTTCAGGAGCGACGGTTTCCAATTTGAAACTGAAAGTAAAAAATACAGGCTTTGAATTGTTTATAATAGTAGGGGAGGATCTCTTTTTAATGAAAAACGAAGAACTTTTAGGTAACTTGGCAAATTATTTCTATAGAATTGAAATTCAGCCTGGTAAGGAACAGGAATTTACTATTTCCATCCCAAAATCTCTAGCAAGTGGTGCAAATTTGATTGATGTCAGAAAAAGATCAGCTGAAGGTCTTATAAGTGCATTTCAAATAAAATTAAGATAAAACGGTTCTCCAGATTGTTTACAACAACGAATTGTTGGAGCAAAGTTGATAGCTGAAGAACTAGAAATCTATGTTGAGCTGGCTAATTAACATCTTGCTCAACAGTAAGATTATATAGAACTCATAGAATCACAACATAAATTATAGGAGCTAAAGTATAAGTATGCAGCAAAAATCAGAAGAGCGTAAGCTTCCATTCGTCTTTATTAACGAAAGAGATTGGGACTACAAGTTACCTTCTTCCGGTATATTTTCAATACCGAATGAAGTAATACCGGATTTCAAAAAGATGAGACCTCCAGGGTATACTCTGACTAAAGTCTGTCTTGAGAATGTTGAAGGCAGAGAATATCTTGTCTTTATATCTATGAAAGACGAATACGATATGAAATCAAGATTCAGCAAAGATGAAAGACTAATCAAAATTTTCAAGTCTTGGTTGGTTTAGTTTTCTGAGCAGGAGGATTTTTCTCCTGCTTTTTTCTATGTTTCTCTCATCAGTTCTTATTTTTAAGGGCTGTATTGAAGTCGATTTCTAAGTAATTGGCATATCTTCAGTTGTTTAATCCCCCCAAATTATAAATTGAAAATTTAAATGACGGGGGTGGGTAAACAAAGCGGGTGTACCTGTTGAGATATTTTTTATTGGGTCCCATTCTAGGGGGGTACACTATGGAACCTTAAATTTTGTCAACTGTTTTGCTTTCGAAAATTCATCATCAGTTGGTGCAAGTTAGCTTAAAAATGTTTTGTTTTTACTCTCTAATCAATGTTTTTTAGCCAATTGTTGCATGTATGAAGGTCGCTCTGTAACATGTTCCCGTAACATGTTTCAAATGCCGGCGAAGTGCTTGAACCGGATAAAAAAAAGCTGGGGTTTACCCAGCTTGTTTAACTTCTCATGTGTTTTGTTGATATCGGGATCAGAATGTCCGGCGTGCCTTCTCGTCTTTTCCACGGGATTCCAAGATGAATACATGCGACAATCATGCACCCCGCAGGGATATACATTTTCGACTCTTGTTCAACACACACCTTAAGATTCTGAGAATACCTGTCCGCATAGAATCTTCTGATTACCTGTTGTCTCGAAAGCCATTCAATACATTTTTCAATGTTCGGTATCCATTTTTCCGTCATCGGGCTTGTAGCAGTGCTTACATTTCCATATGAACCTATTTTATGGTTCAAATTGTCTTCAAATCCGTAAAGACAAAGTGTCGGATTTGCATTTAGTATTGTCTGTAATTGATTATTCGTCATTGGGTTTTCCTCCTTGATTATTAAGTTTATTGTTAACAGGATCTAGAATTTCATAAGATCTGTATTGCTTGCCATGATCTCTCTTCTGTTGCAGTTCTGAGCTCATCCATTTTCTTTCCTTTAGCTCCTTTATCAGCCAGGTGCTATTCACGCTGTTATCTTTGCACCACTTCTTGATCTCTGAAGGTCTGACCTCCTTTTTGAAACCAATAAGGCTATTCTCCCACTCTTCTATGAATTCATCGGCAGCCTCCTCATTAGGAGAAACAGAGCGATTATACATTTCCTTCAGGGGGTCGGTAATCGGAACCGGGATGGCGTAACGGAAGTTTTTCATATTTCCTTTAATCGAATTAAAAACTTCTAGTAACTCGGTCCTTATGTAGTGCCCTATCCTCTCCTCTAGTTTTTCTTTCAGTTGAGCATCCATCTTGTTGGACGGTAATGTCGGAAACTCCCAAGCGAAGAACTGATTCCTGATCTCATCGGCAGGCACTTCATTTCTCTTAAGCCAGATTGGCGTAGAGTCGTTACTGGCGATAATTACATTCAAGTTATTCCTGACTTGAACAGGATCAGCGAATTTCTTTTCCATCTGAAGGAAATCAGAGCCGCTGAGTTGTTTCAACAGTTTATACTGTTTTACTCCCGATTCGAGGTGCTCATCTAAGAAAATCAACTTCCTTTCCACATATGGATTGAACCTGGCATCGAGATCAATTGGAGTAGCTACTGAGTTAGGGAAGGATTTCATAACCATTTCAACAAAAGTATTTTTCCCTGTACTTCTTTTTCCGGTAAGCAGTAATGTAGGAAGCTTCACAAAGTTGGTGTAGCAGTATGAAGCCCACCACTCCTTTATAAAATCTTTGTAATTCCCAAACCATTCATCTAAAACATTCTCAATGAATTGATTGTCCTGAGTTTGAACCGGTATTGCCGGGATCTTTAATCGCAATGTATTTCCCTCACGCTCGAACTCTTCTTTCTCCCACTCAGCGGAGTGAAGGTATTCCACTTTAAAGCTAGTGCTGATAAACTTGTTGTTGACAATGTGAGCGAAAAATTTGTCTTCAAGATCTTTGTTATTCGCAACTTTGGCTCGAATGAAGAATATTTTATCTCTAACCTCTGTTACCCATATTTTGTGATCTTCTACTGAAACCTCGTAAACGGCTTTCCCAAGAACATAATACGGCTCCGTGGCCAACTCTACATTAGGTTCAAACCATATTGTTTTGCTTTCAGAACTGCAATACAAGTAGTAAGCTCCTTTAGAATTCACGCTTATAAAGGCGTTGTTCTTTCCTTTATTACTCCTGCCGGGATTATTTCCGCAGTCTGGGCAGAAGCATTGCTTTTTCTGACCTTCCTTTAACGATAACTCACCAAGTTTGAACTCACCTGAACTAGCTTCAAGTGTTATATCAACTATCCCATCCAGAAGTTTTGTTTCCTGACGCTTGGCTTTGCTATAGTCAATCTCATCGAGCTTTCTAACCACCGGGATATTAAAGTACTTTTCTATCCTCTCAATTGACAGAAGTTCAGTTGCTTCGTTCGTTGAATACAGTGCGGATGATGCCGGTTGCCAAAATCTCATGGTGCCGGCTGTCGGGTCCAGTCCTTTCGCAAATGGAGTTTTGGACTTCGCTATCAAGTTTATGATCTCTGATAACTCCATGCCTCCTATTTGCTTTTCTAAAGGGAAGATGATTCTGAATGAGTCCTTAACAAGGGGGTCATATGAACTTCCACCAACAAGATAAGCTTTGAAGTTCATGTTTTTGATGAGCTCATCGGCTTCTTTCGATGTAATACTTCCATCCTTGGCATCGTAATCGAGGACTATAGCTGAAATCGAGGAAAAGTCAGTGTTGAGGTGGTCTTTACCTTTGGAGTAGTCGAACAGTTCTGCAAAATACTGCGCACATGAGGAGAAAAAATCTCCGGTAAGATTGAATGGGTCTACAGTTAGGGGTTCCCAGCCGTCACGGCTGATAGAGTTTATGTATTCCTTACCCTTTTGTTTTCTAATTTTTTCGGTTAAATTCTTATTAATTGATATTGATATTGTTTTTCCTTTCATTGGTGATTGACTCCTGTGATCTATATTGATTGAGCTGAAGTTCTTCCTTCAACTCTTTGACAGACATGGCATCATTTGAACCATACTGTCTTAAGCATTCCTTTTCATCTTTCGTACCATCAAAGATATACTCAAATGTTCCGGTTTCACTTGTTTGTATTCGACTCCACTTAAAACCATTAAATGTGAGCCATGCTAGCTTAAATTTATCTCTAACTAACATCGTTTTCCTCTAATTTATCATAACTTCTCTTAAGTATGAAGTTACTCAGGTTAATATTTTCTTTACCGGCAATAAAATTTCTTATTGCTCTGATCATTTTGACTGTACATCGACCTTTATTGAGGGCGACATTCAAAGCGGCTCTGGAAAAACCGATTTCCGTCGCGAATTCGCTTTGAGTCATCTCGAGCTCGGATAGAAGCTCCTTTAGATTGATTTCGATAGTTGTCATGGTTACCTCCTTCAAATTTTATTTTAGTATCTGTATTAAGTGTACGCTAAAATCTTGAAAGTGTCAAGTGGGATTCAAAAAAATTTTTTTTCTGTCACACCTGTCACGCTTGATGTCACATCTGATTTTAGGTAAGTGTGACACTTTTTCTGCGAATTTGAGCTATAAACGCAGTTTGTCACACTGTCACACTATATTTTACCTAAATTAAGTTTTCAGAAACAAAAAATATTTTTTTATTTTTTTATAGCTTATTTTTTGAAATAGTTATGAAAATGAGGTGTGACACCTGTGACACTGTGACACAGCCATTAAAATACATAATTACAGGCCAAAAACGCACTTTTTACACCCCCATAACTGTAATACCCGCTGTCACACCGATTTGCAGAGTGTGACATCCCCATATGAAAGGACATGAGTGAAGAGACTCATTAATCTACAGAAGATTATCACCTATGAGGATGGAATAAATCGCTACGGGATTAAAGAAATCCTTTTAGAGGAGACGATCACCCCGGACTACGCACAAGATTTGGGATTGAAGAGGTCAGAACATTTTCATCCTGGTAGGATACGCATCTTTGATAAACCACTTTTTGACAGTGAAAACAAAGCCACAATTCAGTATGATGTAGGTAATCGAGGTGTATTGTTTTTGATAATGCGAGAAAGCCATTATCTGAGCGGGCTATTAACCTCACCTTACGATGTTGAAGTGAAACTTTCAACAAACCGGACTAACCGATTGGTCTATGAGTTTCACAACCTTTCAAGGGAAAATGTGATCACTGTCTACTGTGTTCTCTCGCCCGATACAAAAGGTGTCATATCTGAGATACTGTTGAACCCCGATGATGATGGTTTGCGACAATACTATGTATTGAAGGCCCAAGAGGATTTTCCAAAAATTATTGCAGGCGACCGATCGAGCAGTATGATGATGGATTTTAAGCAGGCCATCTCTTATTTAAAGGTGACACAAAAAACGCTTTACAATTACAATTCGATAGGGGCCATTCCTTACATCAAGCAAGATGGAAAGATTTTTTACAAGAAGAGCGATCTGGATTTTTTTCTAGCCGATCGGAGGACGGAATCGTGAAAATTTTATGCAATACCCCAATAAAAAATTTGTACATTTATTGCACACTATTACCGACAAAAATGGGAAATATTTCAACCGGAATGCACCAATATTTTGCGATTTCAAATCAAAAAAGCGTTTTTTGGAGTGGTATACAAATAGGGGGTTCGAATCCCTGGCTCTCCGCAAAGAATGAGGCCTGAGAAATCAGGTCTTTTTTTGTTTTAAATAAGTCTGATTTCCGGGTTCTCCCGCAGGGATGCCTTCGGCAGAATCCCTGGCTCTCCGCCGGAAAAAGATCAAATGAGAGTCTGATCTTTTTTGTTTTTATCAGCTCAATTAAAGAAACATTTACACCTACCCTATCCCTCCGAATAATAAACTTCACCAAATTGTATGGAAAAATTTGTTAATTTATCCATAATCCTTTCAAAAATTTAAATAAGCAAGCCTGATAATGCAAGATATGTTTTTCCATTTTCTATTTCTGGTAGCAACTTTTATTGGAGCGGCAGGGATTCTGTTTGTAGTCTGGAAAAGAGATACAGGAAACAGGACGAGTAAACTCCTGATCCTTTTACTAATCCTGATTTTTGGATATCTTATATCACACGGGATACATTTCTTATTAATGTATAACAAGGATGTAACAATTCTTGACATATCTTGTCACTCTTTTTTGCTCCTGATACTTGTTACTACTACATTCCTGTCGATGGACCTGACAAAGAAAAAGACACTGGGAATGTTTAAGAGTTTATTTATTCTGGCTCCATCCATCATCATATTAGTGCTTTTGTGGTCAGGATTATTAATAAAAGTATCTCATTCCCATTTTGGTACATTTCAAGTTAATTTCAAGATGGCTTACCCCCTCTTCTTAGTATGGTATTTAATTCTCATTATCTATTCTATATTTATCACTATCCAAAACATATCTGAAGAAAACGATATTAAGCTAAAAAAACAATTGAAAGTTTTTCTTCTTGGCGTAGTCATCACAAATTTATTTACATTTACATCAGGTCTGTTATTACCATGGTTGTATGGTTTTTATAGTTTGGTAGAAGTAAGTCCTTTAGCATTTCTTTCCGGAGTGATCCTTTTTACCGGCATAAGCATAGGCAAGTACAACATGTTTCCAGCAACAATTGATAAAATCGAACATTTTAGTATTAAGCGAAAGATGTTCTTTAGTTCAATAATTATCGTCCCGATCGTAATACTTGTTATCCAAATACCTTTGGGAAAAATATTGTTTGGTATCGATTCAAATGTTGATCTCATACAATACTTTTTGATCAGTTTATTTGTAGGGATTATTGTTAGTCTCAGTATGACATTTGCAGTAATTCAGATTATCTCGAACCCGCTGAGAAAACTTAAAGGACAGGCCGTCCAAATTGAGATGGGAGAGTTAGGTGTCCAATTTGAATATCCGTCAAATGATGAAATAGGAGAGCTTTCGGCTGCATTTAACAAACTCTCAGTTTCATTAAAGAAAAATGCCTTGGAACTAATGGCAAAAGAAAACCGGATAAATCTTTTATTAGACGCCATTGACAAGTCTACCGCTTCGATTGCTCTCGTCGGAGAAGACTTGACAATTTTGGAAATAAACCAACAATTTGAATCCCTTGTTAACGATAACCCACAGAATATAAAGGGGAAAAAGTTGGATACACTCCCCATCTTTAAGGGTAAGGAGATATTGAGGCAGATGGTCAATTCGAGTAATGAAGATGGTCATCATAACGAAGAAATAACAGTGCCTGGCGAGATCGATGAAAAAGTAATCCTCTTATCCTTCTCAAAAATAAAGACAGTTTACGATACATCCGATTTCCTCTTTGTTGGACTTGATATTACCCGCTTAAAAAAATTGGAGAGAGAGCTTGCCCATTCTGAAAAACTTGCAGCTCTTGGTAAGATGTCGACCATAATGGCGCACGAAATAAAAACCCCACTCACATCAATAAAGTTAAATGTTGAAATGCTAATGGAATCTTTGGTTCTATCAAAGGAGGATAATTCATCTTTTAGAATTATTCAGAAGGAAATAAACAGGATGAATGGTTTGGTCAACGATGTTTTGCAGTTGTCACGGGTTTATACTCTAAATTATTCATCTGTCGTTCTGGATCGGTTTATAGAAAATATCATTGAAGAAGTTAAAATCAAGTTGCAACAGAAGGATATTAATGTGAGGAATTTTGTTGAAGATGTCAACCTGGAAATCGATTCTGATAAGATGAGACAGGTTTTACTTAATCTGCTTGATAATGCAATTGAAGCAAGCGAAGAGCACGGTATCATCGAACTGATCTCTGATTTTGATGAATCGAGGGGCGTTTTTGCTCTGAGGATAAAAAACAGTTGTTCACAACTTCCTGAGATTGAGAAATTTTTTGAACCATTTTATACCAATAAAGCTTCGGGGACCGGATTGGGATTGTCGATCTCCCGAAATATAGTTGAACAGCATCATGGAGAAATAAAAGTGAATCTTCGCGAAGATAATCAAGTTGAGTTTGAAATAATAATGCCTGTCAGGAGGAGTTAGGAATGGAAAAAATATTAATTATCGATGATGATGAGTCTATCAGAGAGTCGCTCGTAACTTTGTTAAGGAGGTGGAAATATTTTGCAATCCCTGCGGAGAATGGGATACAAGGAATTGAGCTTGCGCTGTCTGAAAATCCTGATCTTATTATTTCCGATATCCGAATGCCGAAAATGAGCGGACTGGAAGTTTTGGATGAACTTCATAGATTAAAACTCTCAATTCATCTGATTATCATTACAGCACACGATGACATGTCGACCACGATTCAGGCGATACAGAAGGGGGCTTATGACTTTGTTGAGAAACCAATAGAGACAGAAAGGCTAAGAATTTCCATACAACGAGCTCTTGAAAACAAAAGATTGAGCGAGACTATTAAAGTGATCTCCTCCAATACGGAAGTAAATGTAGAGAACACAATTATTGGTAAAACCGAAAAGATGAAGGAAATATTTAAGAAAATAGGTTCAGTTTCAGATAATAGAGTAACCGTGTTGATCAGGGGCGAGAGTGGAACGGGCAAAGAACTGGTAGCGAAGGCAATCCACTATGGAGGGGTTACCAGAAATTTTCCTTTTGTTGCGATTAACTGCACTGCGATTACTGAGTCTCTGCTTGAAAGTGAGCTTTTTGGTCATGTTAAAGGTGCGTTTACAGGTTCTGTCAAAAATAAGAAAGGGAAATTCGAATTGGCTGACAGAGGAACAATTTTCCTCGACGAGATATCAGAAATGTCTTTTAATCTTCAAGCGAAACTTCTCAGGGTACTTCAGGAAAGGGAATTTGAATCTGTTGGTGGGAACGATACAATTCCTGTAAGAGCCAGGATTATTGCTGCGACAAACAACAATTTGGAGAAATTGGTGGAAGAGAAAAAATTCAGGGAAGACCTCTATTTCAGGTTAAATGTCGTCAACTTTGAGCTTCCCCCATTAAGAGAAAGACGGGAAGATATTCCACTTCTCATCAACCATTTCGTCAGAAAAATTAATTTGGAACTCCATAAGTCGGTGATGAAAGTACCTGACGAGGTAATTAAATATTTGCAGGAATATTCGTGGACAGGTAATGTTCGTGAGTTGGAAAACCTTTTAATGCAGGCAATTGTACTTACAAAGGGGGATATGCTTCTGATGGAAAATATTTTAGTGAAAAAACAAGAGGATACCGGGCATAGACCGGAAGATGTGCTGCTTAGTCTCGAACAGATTGAGCGACAGCACATTGAGAAAGTTTTAAACTACTTTAAGTGGGATAAAACAAGGTCTGCAGAGTCTCTTGGGATATCGCTCCCCACATTATACAGTAAGATTAAGAATTTCAAAATTGAAAACGATTTTTAAATCTTTTAATTAATTTTAAATTTTCTTTAAAATCCTACGCGAGACTGTCCAGAGTTTTGGGTAAATGAGCAATAAACGCAATTATTGAAAATGGCATGATTGTTGATAAAATGTATAATCACTTATAAGATTTGGAATATGCTGATTCAACTTTCAATTTTCTCGCTCTACCTGATTTCAATCGGGATCATTTTATACATATGTTATTTAATAATCACTGCTGACAAGCAGGAAAGAACTCCGCTCTCCCAAACTCCGTTCGCGAATACCCCAAAAATAACCAGAACCGGAGGAATGCCGGGTTCCGGTAGAGGAGAATTGTGATGATAGAAAAGATTATTGATTGGTCGGCGAACAATCGTTTTATTGTTATTCTAATCTATTTTGTGATTATTGGAGGTGGAATATATAGCGTCATAAACCTTCCAGTGGATGCAATTCCCGATCTTTCAGAGAACCAGGTCATAATTTTTACAGAGTGGATGGGCCGTTCTCCTGAAATAATTGAGAACCAGGTTACCTATCCGATTGTTTCAGGGCTTCAAGGTTTACCTGATGTCAAGGCTGTCAGAGCCTCGTCAATGTTTGGTATGTCTTTTGTATTTGTGATCTTTAAAGATAATGTAGATCTTTACTTTGCAAGGAACCGAGTACTGGAAAGAATGAATACAATCCAGGCTCAATTGCCCTCGGGAGTGGTTCCGTCTCTTGGTCCCGATGGAACAGGAGTTGGCCATGTATTTTGGTACACCTTAAAGGGGGACAACCAGGACCTGGGGACTCTGCGTTCCATTCAGGACTGGTATGTTAGATACAAATTATCAGCTGTCGATGGAGTAGCCGAGGTAGCAAGTATCGGAGGTTTTGTTAAGCAGTATCAGGTTGATGTAAATCCAACGGACTTGCGCGGTTATAATTTAACCGTCAGCGATGTGGTAAATGCTGTCCAAAGAAGTAACAATGAAGTCGGGGGCAAGATATTGGAAGTAAATGATGCCGAGTATTTTGTACGGGGGCAAGGTTACATTAAAACAATTGAGGATGTTGAAAACACAGTTATTAGAGGTGGTCCTAACGGTATTCCCATCATGATAAAAGATGTTGCAAAAGTACAGTTGGGCGGGGATATCAGAAGGGGTTCTCTTGAGCTGAATGGAGAGGGTCAGGCTGTCGGTGGTATAATTGTGATGCGAACCGGTGAGAATGCTCAAAAAGTAATTGAGCGAGTTAAGGAGAAAATAAAAGAGATCACTCCGGGGTTGCCCGATGGGGTCGAGATTGTAAGTTCTTATGATCGAAGTACCTTGATCCATGAAGCCGTGGGAACTTTGGAACGGGCTCTGATCGAGGCCTCAATAACAGTTGCAATAATGGTAATGATTTTTCTTTTACATTTCAGAAGTATTATCAGAATACTAATTGAACTTCCGATTTCCATCCTGATTGCATTCATATTAATGTATATTTTTGATATCTCGTCAAATATTATGAGTTTGGGAGGCATAATACTTGCGGTGGGGGTAATCGTGGATTCCTCTATAGTTCTTGTTGAAAATGCATATCGCAATCTGGCAAGAGCTATTTCTGAAAAAGGGGCTCTTACCAAAGAAGAGTACACCAGGATTTCGGTTGATTCTGCCAAACAGGTAGGTAGAGCTATCTTTTTTTCCGAACTTATTATTCTGGTCTCCTTTCTACCCGTCTTTCTTCTCACCGGGCAGGAAGGGAAGATGTTCCAACCCTTGGCATTTACGAAATCATTCGCAATGCTTGGCTCAGCAATAGTGGTCATTTCTTTGATACCTGTTTTGATGACAATGCTTATGAGAGGGAACTTCAAGCCTGAAGATAAGAATCCGACAACCAGATTTTTCAAAAGACTGTACGAGCCGATAATTCACTGGGTGCTGAAACATAGAAAAATTACAATCGCCCTTAATTTAATTGCATTAGTAATCACGATACCAATGATCCTTGATACGGGGAGTGAATTTATGCCACCCCTTGATGAAGGATCAATTTTATATATGCCTGTTACCCTTCCGGGTGCATCAATTTCAGAAGTGAACAGAATTCTTCAGGAACAGGATAAAATAATAAAGGCAGTACCGGAAGTACATCATGTTTTAGGAAAAGCAGGAAGGGCAGAGACTGCAACAGATAATGCCCCTCTAAGTATGATCGAGACGATTATTTTGTTAAAGCCAAAAAGCGAATGGCGTCCCGGAATTACGAAACAGGATATTATTGCTGAATTGGACTCGAAACTGCAAATTCCGGGAGTGAGAAACGGGTGGACACAACCTATTATCAACAGAATAAACATGCTTTCAACCGGAGTGAGAACCGATGTAGGATTTAAAATTTTCGGTTCTAATTTGGATACTCTTGAAGAATATGCCATTAAAGCCGAACAATTGCTAAAGACAGTTGATGGTGCCGCGGATGTTGTGGCAGAGCGGGTTCAAAACGGCTACTATCTCGATATCAAGGTTAAAAGAGATGCTGCCGCACGCTATGGCGTAAATATTTCTGATATTCAGGACATCATTGAAACTGCAATAGGAGGCCAAAATCTCGGTGTAGTAATCGAGAACAGAATGAGATTCCCAATTCGCATGCGTTATGAAAAAGATTATCGAAATAATATTGAAGATATTGAAAATTTGATAATACCGGTTGCAATCGCAGGAGGCATGCCCTCGCAATCCTCCGGTATGAATCTATCGGGAGGCAGTAAGGGTGGCAGTTCTTCAAGCGGAGGAATGTCTTCCATGGGAAAAACGAGTAACGCCAGTGTCATTCCTTCCTCAGTTGAAGATGCTAATAATTCATCACTGACATCGAATGACGAGAACTCAATAACATATATGCCTCTGGCTGAACTTGCGGAAATTAAAACATTAACCGGTCCTCCGATGATCAGCAGTGAGGACGGAATGTTGCGTTCCATAGTTTTTATGAATACGCGCGGGAGAGATATGGGTAATGTTATGGTGGATGCAAAGAAGGTAATCGAAGAAAATTTGAATCTGCCTCCGGGATACAGCTATACCTGGAGCGGGCAGTATGAAAGTAAGGTTCGAGCCCAGGAGACAATGGAATATATTATGCCGGTGGTGTTTATGATAATCTTTCTTTTGTTGTACATGACTTTGAAAAACTATGTTGAAGCAGGTGTGGTTATGTTGTCAGTTCCCTTTGCATTGATTGGTGGTATGTATATGGTTTACGCTTTGGGTTATAACTTTTCAGTGGCTGTCTGGGTGGGTTTCATAGCCCTCTATGGAATTGCTGTAGAGACAGGCGTGGTAATGGTGATTTATCTTCATGAGGCATTGGACAAAAAACTTCGCGATTATCATAATGGCAAGAGAGGTCCGATAACAAAAGAAGATATTTATGATGCTACTGTTGAGGGATCTGTTCTCCGATTGCGTCCCAAATTAATGACAGTCGCAACAGCACTGGTTGGTTTGGTCCCCATTATGTGGTCAACAGGTACAGGGGCAGATGTAATGAAACCCTTGACTGCTCCAATGATAGGCGGGCTTCTTACATCTGCAGTGCATGTTCTTGTGGTTACTCCAATTCTCTTCGCTATGATGAAGGAGCATGCTCTTGAGAAGGGGAAGCTTGACATATCAAAAATGGCTGAATGGATGAAGGAGGCAGATTAATGCAATTATTTAATGACATGCTTTTAAGATACACCAGACCTAAGAATTTATTTCCATTCATCGTCCTGGTTACTGTTTTACAATCGTTTTCAACTGCTCAGTCACTTGATTCTTTGATCGAAGAAGCGCTTTTGAATAACCCGCAGTTAAAAGCGATGCAATTCAAAATTAAAGCCTCTGAATTTAGAGCTGAATCGATCAACAATTATCCGGCTCCAAATGCTTCTTTGGAGTTTTCCCAGGTACCAATTTTAAATCCGATTTTCCCGACCCAGGCTCTCTCAATTAATCTAGGGTTTTCGCAGATGTTCCCCTTGGGTGACAAACTTGGTGCCATGACTGAAGTTGAGAGAAGAAATACAAAGATAGAAGGGAAAAATTTTGACGAGTACAAGGTAAATCTTATTGGAAGAATAAAAATGTCATACTATACTTTATGGCTAATTGACCGCAAAATTGAAGTCCAAAAGAAAAGTAACAAGCTCCTTTCTGATTTGATGAAGTCGATGGAGACCACTTTGTCAGTTAACCGGATTAATCAAGTTGACCTGCTGACTATTCAGAGCGAAATAGCCACAAATGAGACACAAGTGCTTATTCTTGAGAAACAGAAAGATTCAGAAAACTACCGGTTGAACGGGTTGCTCGGCAGAAATTTAGATGGATCGATGATTCTAATACCCGAGGAGGTGTCAGATATTAAATTGACTGCCAGCCAAGTCCAGCTTGAAAAGCTGCTTTCCGATTTAAATCCAACTCTAAAAAAAATGGACAACATGATAGAGATGAATCGGGCAATGATTGACGCAAATGAAAGGGAGTTAATTCCTGATCTGATGCTTCAAGGTATGTTTATGGTGATGCCACAAGGAATGATACTGACTTCACAGTCAGATTTAGGTATGCTCGATTCTAAGGTGGAGTTTATGTATTCTTTAATGGTCTCGATCAACCTCCCTTTTGCTCCATGGTCGATTAATAAATACAAGGCGAAATCTCAAGAACTGGCGGCGGGGATAAGCAGTATTGCTTTTGAAAAAAGTAATATGCAGAGGGAAATGGGTGTTAAACTGAGGGAAGCTTCAGTTAAGTTTTCAACTGCATCTGAATTGTTAAAATTGTATGACAAAAAGATTATTCCCCTGACCAGGCAAACCACCGAATCCCAGATATCTGCTTATCAGAACAATAAAAGCACTATAACCGCGGTATTGGATTCTTATCGTATGATGTTAATGGTTCAAATGAATTATTACATGGCAATGGCAGATACCCAAATGTCATTGGCAGAAATTGAGATGATGGTTGGCGGAAAGCTTACGGAATAATAAATGCAAAATGGTAAAAGAAAATCAGGACTACCAAGATGAATGGAATTAAATACTCATTACAAATATTAACTTTATTCTCTTTTTTGTTCATTGGCTGTTCCGGGAATGAAAATTCGAAGGACAACAAGAATGAAAAACCAAAAGCAAAAGAATATTGGACATGCACAATGCACCCCCAGGTTAGAATGGACGGGCCCGGTGCCTGCCCTATTTGTGGAATGGATCTAATTAAGAAAACGGAAGAACCGAAGGAACCTGCAAGCTCAAGCGCGACCGACATGGAGAAGATGGTCTCGCTGAGCGGGGAAAAACAAATTTTGGCGAATGTATCCATCGTAAAGGTTTTACGCGAAAAACTCACCAAGGAAATTTCCGTTTATAGTTATCTCGATTTTGCCGAACAAAGCAGAAAAGTAATATCAGCAAGATTTAGCGGCAGAATTGAGAAGCTATTTGTGGATAGAACCGGCCAGTATATAAAAAAAGGTGAACCTCTTTTCGAAATTTACAGCCCCGATCTTGTTCAGGCACAGAATGATTTTCTTATTGCATTAACCGGAGCACAACAGATTGACAACTCTTCTTTGGTTGCTGCTGCCAAAAACAAACTTGAACTTTTCGGTATGACAACGGCACAAATAACTGAAATAGAGTCGACCCGGAAGATTAAAAATTTACTTACTTATTACTCACCGGCAAGTGGAACAGTTATCGAGAAAAAAGTGCAAGAAGGGGTGTATGTCAATGAGGGGTCTTCGATTTTTGAGATTGCAGAACTATCAACCCTTTGGAATATTTCAGAAATAAACGAAAAGGACCTGGGCTCAATCAGGATTGGTGCTACAGTTAAATTAAACTTAAAAGCCTTCCCACAGGAAGAATTCACCGGGAAAGTTACTTTTATTTACCCTGTGGTTAATTCAAAAACCAGGACGATTAAAATCAGAAGTGAAGTTGCAAATAAAGGTGGAAAATTGAAACCTCAAATGTATGGTGAGACTGTTTTTTCAACATCCTCGGGTGAAGGATTGTTGGTGCCGGCTGAAGCATTAATATTCTCAGGTAAAAGAACAGTAGTTTGGGTGAAAGCCTCTGACGGTATGTTTGAGGCTCGTGATGTGAAAACAGGGAGTAAATATGGTAAGAAATACCATGTGTTGGAAGGTTTGGAAGAAAATGAAGAGGTTGCCGCCTCTGGTGGATTCCTCATAGATTCGGAAAGTCAGCTAAAATCAGGTATGCCTTCGGGCCATCAGCACGGAGAAACATCTACCCCAAAAAAAGAAGGTGTAGTGGATAAATCAACCAAAAAATCAGAAGAACACAAAAATCATTAACCAATATTAACGGAGTACAAAATGAAAACAATCAAATATTTCAGTCTGTTTATTGCACTTTTGGGAGTGCTAAGTATCAATCTCTATTCTCAAGGGCATGACCATTCCCACTCGAACGATAAAAATGCTCATAATAAAAATGGAATGACAGAAAAAATGGGCAACAAAAAGGAGTCTGTCGATAAAAATCCATTGATCAGAAAAGGTGTTATTGATCTAAAGTCGATTGATAAAAATAAAGACGGCAAAGTTTATCAAGATCAGATGGATTGGAATGTGATTTCAGATGAACCAGGAAAATGCCCGATCTGCAAGATGGAACTTAAGCAAGTAACGCTAAAAAAAGCTAAAGAAAACCTGACTAAAAACGGGTTTAAAGTTAAATAACAATTCTATTTATATTTCAAAAGCAAGATCAAACAAATGAAAACCTCAATAAAATTCTTTTTATATTCATTAAGTATTCCGGTTCTCCTGGTTCTGACGGGATGCACAGAAATGAGTTCTGATCTCCACGATTCTCTCACGAATTCATCTTCAAATTTTACGGTTTCTCCAACTGATAATCAAGCAGGTGTCCCCGTAGATCAGAAGATTGAAATACGGTTCTCAGAGCCCGTTGACCCCCTCTTGGTGGAAAGTAATCTCCATCTCATTTCAGAGCTCGAATTTGCTGATTCAAATTGTCGTTTTGATTCATTGATGAATCATTCAAATATGGGTATGGCGATGATGGATACAATGAAAATGAATCACATGAGTCAGTTTCACTCTGCCGGTGGAAGATTTACCTGGTCTGATGGCAATAAACTGTGCACTTTTACCCCTGATTCATTATTAAAACCAAATACAAACTATATGATACATATTGGTAGAGGCATGATGCAATCAGGAAATATGGGAGGTATGGGGAATATGGGTGGACATGGAGGTTCCGTTCAGCAGGGGCAAATGATGCTCCATTTCAAAACCAGATGATGGTCAGTTGATCGTGGGTTCCATTAATTGGAAATGTAATAACTAAACTCTTCCGGTATGCCTGATGGCGTGAATCACAAGATACGATATTGGACATACCGGATAATAATCGAGCATCAATTAGGATATCTGTAACCCAAAGGAAAACCCAAATGAAAACGATAATTCTGTTAATTGTAATTACATCCTTGCTTTTTGAAGGATGCATGATGGGAATGATGGGAGGCATGGAGCATGGTAGTCACGGGAACAAAAATTCACGGATGAATCCCGGAATCAAGGAGGTACTTGTTTCGAATTACAGCCTTGTAGCAGAATTTCCTTCACCTGAATTAAACGGACAAATCAACTATACACTTAACATAATTAACCGGGAAACGAAACAAATCATTGATTCAGCGGAAGTTTGGTTTATAACAGGTGACGAAAACAAACAAGGTGAGTTTTCGCAAACAAAACTTAATCAGAATCTAACCGGTGAATATTCCGTTTCGTATAAATTTGAAAATGAAGATTCAAAACTCATCGGTTTTAAAATTCTCTCCATTAATGGCGAGCATTTTCAAATCCCGATAGAAATATTCATTGAACAGCAAGCCATGATGGATCATCACGGTGAACACTCCGGAATAATGGGTTATATGCCATATATGATAGGCGGTGTGGTTATGATGGGCGGGATGATGTTCCTATTAATGAGTAGATAAGGTTTGTGGTTCATTGATAAAATACTAAATTAACACTGCAAATTACTATGGATATCTTCACCTCTGAAGAGTATCCGCACCACTGGCTTTCGGTGGAGAAATAACCTAATCTCAAAACACCATGAGTAACGAAGATAAATCCATACACGATTTCGACTTTAATTTGATCTGTGAATACTTTTCAAATATAGAGAGACAGGGACCCGGAAGTCCTGAAGCTACACTTAAAGCCCTTAGCTTCATAGAGAATCTTAATAAAGATTCCAGGATTGCGGATATCGGTTGTGGAACGGGGGGACAAACAATGACCCTGGCTCAGAACTGTACCGGGAATATTACCGGTATCGATCTTTTCCCCGCATTTGTGGAAATTTTTAATTCGAATGCTGAGAAGCTGAATTTGCAGGATCGGGTAAAAGGAATCGCCGGTTCGATGGAAAATCTTCCATTCGATGAGAATGAACTCGACCTGATCTGGTCAGAGGGTGCAATCTACAACATTGGCTTCGAAAGAGGAGAGAACGAGTGGAAAAAGTTTTTGAAACAGGGAGGATATCTTGCTGTTACGGAAGCCTGCTGGTTTACTGAATCAAGACCGGAAGAGATTGACAGATACTGGCAAGCTGCATACCCGGAAATTGACACCATTTCCAATAAAGTTAATGTAATGCAAAAAGCCGGATATGTTCCTGTTGCAGTATTCACACTTCACGAAAACTGCTGGTTGGATAATTTTTACGATCCTCAAAGTGTTATTCAGGAGGAATTCCTTAAAAAACATCCTGGTAACCTGAATGCTAAAAACCTGGTTGATGAAATGAAGCACGAAGTGGAGATGTATAACAAATACAAAGAATTCTATGGTTATGCATTTTTTATCGGGAGGAAGATTTAATCTGTTGATTTAGTTGTGGTTGATTAAAAATCGGCACTCCTTATTTTACCAAAAACGGCAATTTGTTGCAAGACAGGCTGCAGTTTTTTTTAATTAAAGGGGATCGATTGGGGACCAATACATCCTCCTTTTGAATAGTGTTGCATTCTCAGAAGTTTGATGTAATAACACAATAAACTATAAATCGCACAGCAGAATAAACTATAAATCACACAGCAGAATAAACTATAAATCACACGACTTTTGGTAATTAACCACGATCTATTTAACCCCCCAATTTTTTCTGTTTAAACATATTTATATACATCAAGCAAGTCATCAAATATTTCCAGAATTGCAGAACGATCTTCAAATGTGATGTCACCAATTTTCTTTCTTCAGCATAGCTAACATCTTAAAATAGCCCGAACAAATCACCCCTCCTTAAACCTCTCAGGATAGAGAAATCCCTGATAATTTTCTCTGTTCACAATCGCAGTTTCGGAGATTTTATAGTTATCGAGAAAGGTTTGTGAAATCAGTCCTTTTTGTTTGGGATTAAATTTCATTTCGAAAGCTGAAAAGTTTCCTTGTCTTTCTTCTATCAAATCGATTTCCTGCTGGAGTGTTGTTCTCCAAAAGTAAGTGAATACAAGTTCTTTTTTCGATCGTAGAAGTTTCAACCTTTCAGCGACGATATAGTTTTCCCAAAGTGCTCCGGTGTCACTTCTTGATTCAAGAGGGTTGAAATTTCCAATTATTGCATTTCGGACCCCGTTGTCCCAAAAATAGAATTTTTTACTCTTTCTGAGTTCTGTTCTGACATTTCGACTGAATCCGGAGAGCCTAAAAATAATGAAAGCATCCTCAAGAATTTTGATGTATTTCTCAATGGTCCCTCTATCCGCACCGGTCAGTCTGGAGAGTTCACTGAATGAAACTTCACTTCCTGCCTGAAGAGTAAGTGCCTTCAATAAAGTTTCGATTAAATTTGAATTTCTAATCTTGTCAATCATCAGAATGTCTTTGTAGAGATAACTTCCGGAGATTAATTTGATTATTTCCATTGCGTCAGCCTGATTTACAGCAACCTCGGGATATGATCCATAGATTAACCGTTTTTCTAGCAATGCCATTTCAGCGGGCAATCCATGATGCTCAACAAGTTCTGAGAACATAAAAGGATAGAGTGTGTATTCATATTTTCTGCCGGTCAGGCTTTCAGAAGATTTACCCAAAAGTTCGAATGAGGATGAACCTGTCGCGATTACCTGGACTTCTTTTATCTGGTCAGTAAATATTTTTATTATATTCCCGATGTCGTTTATTTTCTGAGCCTCGTCGATAAACAGGATGTCATATCCGGCAACAAGCGACTTTAGCATCGACTTTGAAGCCCTTCCCAGCAGGGCTTTGTCATCTGTGTCATCACCGTTTATTCTCAGTACTTTTTCACTACGGTTTTTCAACATTAATTCAACCAGTGTACTTTTGCCGGTTTGCCTTGCGCCATAGATCAGAATTGCCTTGCCATTGAAGAAACGGCTGGAAATGTCGTCAGCTATATAACGGTTTATCATAAATTTCTCATTTTTAAGATACAATTTACTAAAAATGCGATTATGATCCCAAATTTATATATAAAAATGCGATTATGATCCCAAATTTATATATAAAAATGCGATTTCCGGTTTATTCAGTAGTATCATAACGATTCTTTATACTTTTCAGTTCCTTAATTATAATTTTACGATCGGCAAGCTTTCAATGGAAGAAATCAGAATTCACGAGAAAATATTTATAAACATTGGTAATACCCGTCAGGGAATGTTCATTGTTGGTGAAAGTATCAATAATCCTGTACTCCTTTTTCTTCACGGTGGACCCGGGATGCCCACATTTTTTTTAGAGAAGCAATACCCGACGGGGCTGGAGCAGCATTTTACAGTTTGCTATTGGGAACAAACGGGTGGCGGAATTTCCTTTAGCCCTGAAATTTTGCCCGAAGAGATGAGCATAGAGAGGATTGTCACGGACGCGATTGAAATTACAAAGTATCTCAGGCAGAGATTTGGGAAAGAAAAAATTTACCTGATGGGTCACTCATGGGGTTCACTGATCGGAATATTGACTTCAGCAAAAGCTCCCGATCTCTTTGAGGCTTATATCGGTGTTGCTCAGATTACAAACCAGTCGGAATCGGAGAAACTTGCGTTTAAGTACATGCTTGATAAATATACTGAGGCAGGTAACAAGGCAATGATTTCAAAATTTGGAAGTTACAATTTGGAAAATGGGAAAGAAGAAATAATAAGATTCTTCAAATCGCCACTTCGGGACAAAACAATGCACGAACTCGGGATTGGTACAATGCGAGGGATGAGGTCGGTAATAACCGGTGTCTTTATTCCTTTTATGACCTCAAAACATTATACAATAACTGAAAGGATAAATCTCTGGCGGGCAAAAATGTTTCTGCTGAATAAAACAAAACTTATCGAAGAACTGTTTAATCACGATTTACCTGTTGAGTTTCCAAAACTTCCGATTCCGGTTTACTTTCTTTCGGGAATCCATGATTTTACTGTGAATTACGAACTATCCCGTGAGTATCTGAAGAATATCGATGCTCCTGTAAGGGGATTTTATTCTTTCGATGCATCAGCCCACTCTCCAATGCATGAGGAGCCGATGAGGTTTATCCATTTGTTAAAAAACGATGTGATTGAAAGGAAAAATTCATTAGCCAATCCAAACTGAATTTTTCTGTTTGTGTGTCTACAGATTCTCTAAAACTGATTTTTGGGTATCAATGCAGGCATCAGCTATAAATTCTGTAAATTTATTCAGGTTGCCTTTATCGGCTTCCGAAAGAGCCTCAATATATTTCCTCCTGTTTTCATTTTTGATAATCGCCGGTGGAAATCCTTTTTCGATTAATATCAGATTCATCAATATTCTGGCTCCTCTGCCATTCCCGTCATCAAACGGATGAATTCGCACCATATTATAGTGGGCGACTGAGGCGACAATTACCGGGTGAATATTATCTATATTTTCCTTTATCCAATTACAGAGGTATTCCATCTCAGAGGCAACATGCACGGGCTCAACATATTTATGAATTCTACCGTCACTTTGTAAGACATGGTTTGGTAATAATTTGTAGT
This sequence comes from Bacteroidota bacterium, assembly GCA_020161395.1. Classification (NCBI taxonomy): domain Bacteria; kingdom Pseudomonadati; phylum Bacteroidota; species Bacteroidota bacterium. Next base: position 15,477 of record JAIUOE010000016.1, on the reverse strand, counting down.
CACCGGGAGTTGCTTTTTTATCCGTTTTATTTCCATTGTTATCTATCGCGGGGGTCGATTTAATTCCGGAAAGTAGAAATGCATTAAATTCTTTAATTAGTGAAGTTGATATTTCTCTCTTTTTCTTTACGACATCATAAAGAAACTCAATAGCCTCAGCATGATTCCTGGCATCGATAAAATCCTTTAACGGTTTACCCTCAACTGTGAGTCCGTTTTTTAGGAAAAACATTGTTTCTCCCAGCGTTAAAGTACTGCCTTCAATGGCGTTGGAATTATAAGTCCATTCGATTAATAATTTTTCTTCTACCGTTTTCCAAAGATCGCCCTCAATTGGCTTTTTACTTTCGATTTCATATTTCAACTGATCGGTAAGGTTCAGCTTCTTTTCAAGCGTTAAGTCCGGTTGTAATGTATAATTGGTCACTTCAGATCTCATATTATTTCATTCTTGAAAAACTATTGTCCATATAATTAAAGAGTTTAAATAATTTTTTTGGTTTCGCTGAATTTATTGTTCTCACAAATACTATGAGTTTAGTTTGTGTAACCGCCATATTATCTCCAAATCAAGACTCTTAACCGTTTAATACTTCGGCTCACAGGTATTCACCACCCAAAAAGAAGAATTAGTGTTTATAAAAGCTACAAAATTTATTTAGAATAATTACTCAATATTTTTGTTATTCTCCTGCCAACAGGTCGCTAAATCAAATCTCTTCATTGCTATAAAACAAAAAAGCCGTGATATCACTACCACGGCTCGTTTGAAATCATTAAAGTAATGGAAGTTCGACAGTTATTTCAGATCGAACCTGTCGAGATTCATAACTTTATTCCAGGCAGCGATGAAATCCTTAACGAATTTTTCATTGCCATCGGAACTTGCATATACTTCTGCGACTGCTCTTAGCTCGGAATTTGAACCAAAAACCAGGTCGGCGCGTGTAGCTGTCCATTTAACTTTACCTGTCTTGCTGTCTCTTCCTTCAAATTTTTCCTTTGCTTCATCTGTTGCAGTCCAGACGGTATCCATTGCCAGCAGATTTACAAAGAAATCGTTGGTCAAGACGCCGGGACGACTCGTGAAAACACCTGTTACAGAATTGTCATAATTGGCATGAAGTGCACGCAGTCCACCAACCAGTACTGTCATTTCAGGAGCTGTGAGGGTGAGGAGCTGTGCTTTGTCAACAAGGAGGTGCTCTGATGGAACAGCAAAAGGAGCTTTAAGGTAATTACGGAAACCGTCGGCATAAGGTTCGAGAACCGAGAAGGATTCAGCATCGGTCTGCTCATGTGATGCATCCATTCTTCCTGGTGTGAAAGGAACTGCAACATCATGTCCGGCATCTTTTGCAGCTTTTTCGACACCTGCACATCCGGCGAGAACGATCAAATCAGCGAGTGAAATTTTCTTTCCGTCTTTTTGTGTTGAGTTGAACTCTTTTTGGATCTCTTCGAGGACACCAAGTACCTTGGCAAGTTGTGCAGGATTGTTCACAGCCCAGTTTTTCTGAGGCTCCAGTCTGATTCTTGCACCATTGGCACCGCCTCTTTTATCTGAACCACGGAAAGTGGAAGCAGAAGCCCAGGCGGTGGAGACGAGCTCGGAAACCGTAAGACCGGAGGCAAGGATTTTAGTCTTCAAGTCTGAAATATCAGCGGAATCGACTAATTTATGATCGACTGCGGGGATTGGGTCCTGCCAGATAAGGTCTTCAGCAGGTACTTCCGGTCCAAAGTAGCAGGCTTTAGGACCCATATCTCTGTGAATGAGTTTGAACCATGCACGGGCAAAAGCGTCAGCAAACTGATCCGGATTCTCGTAGAAGCGTCTTGAGATTTTCTCGTATTCAGGATCGAATCTGAGCGACAGATCTGTTGTCAACATCGTCGGGAGATGTTTCTTTGATGGATCGTGGGCATCGGGAATTGAAGGCTCTGCATTTTTTGCCACCCATTGCTGAGCACCGGCAGGGCTTTTGGTGAGCTCATATTCGTATTCAAAAAGGTGTTTGAAGAAATCGTTGCTCCACTGTGCCGGAGTGGTTGTCCATGTTACTTCAGGACCACCGGTTGTAGTGTGTGCGCCTTTACCTGTACCATAGTTGTTGTGCCAGCCAAGTCCCTGTGCTTCGATATCTGCGGCTTCGGGTTCAGGTCCCATAAGTGAAGGATCGCCTGCACCGTGAGCTTTACCAAACGAGTGACCACCTGCAATCAGGGCAACAGTTTCTTCATCGTTCATTGCCATGCGGGCAAATGTATCTCTGATGTCATGAGCAGCAAGAACGGGATCGGGATTGCCACCCGGACCTTCGGGATTTACATAGATAAGTCCCATCTGAACTGCGGCGAGAGGATTTTCGAGGTCTCTTTTACCTGAATAGCGTTTTTCATCTGAAAGCCATGAGGTTTCCTTGCCCCAGTAGATACTGCTGTCCGGCTCCCAAGCATCTTCCCTTCCTGCACCAAATCCGAAGGTTTTGAATCCCATCGATTCGAGAGCTACATTTCCGGCGAGGACAAGCAGATCAGCCCACGAGATTTTGCCGCCATATTTTTGTTTAACTGGCCAAAGCAGTCTGCGTGCCTTGTCGAGGTTTGTGTTATCGGGCCAACTGTTCAGGGGTGCAAATCTCTGATAGCCACCGGAAGCTCCGCCTCTTCCGTCACTCGTTCTGTAGGTGCCGGCAGCATGCCATGACAAACGAATAAAAAATGGTCCGTAATGGCCGAAATCAGCTGGCCACCAGTCCTGAGAATCAGTCATAATTGCGGTAAGGTCTTTTTTCAGCCCTTCAAAGTCCAGATCCTTTAAGGCTTCTTTATAGTCGTATCCTTCATCCATCGGATTGGTGAGGGGAGAATTCTGTCTTAATATGTTGAGGTTCAACCGGTTGGGCCACCAGTCTTTATTCTGTGTGCCGCCTCCGCCAATTCCAGAGGAATGGGGAAATGGACACTTGCCTCCGCTTTGTGAATTATCACTCATATGTAATCCTTTCTGAAATAATTTACGGTTTAAATATAAACATTTAAGCACCGTAAAACATCCGTTTATTAATGTTTTTTGAGAGTCAACCGGTTGATTTGTTCCCGGTTATTCACTCGAATCTCTTATTATAAAATACATAAAATGAAGAAATTTAGTTCCATCGTTGAGGCTGGTCAGTGTTACTTCCCGGTTTCCTGACTGGACACATTCTTTCTTTCATATAAAAACAGAAGGAGGTGTGGAAAGGAAATCAGATTCAGCCGGATACAGATAAAAATTTATTATAAAACAACAAAAATAAGTGTTAATACCTATTGATTATTATTTAGATTTAGTCTATATTTGCGTTGAAAATTATCGTGATGTTAATAATGCCGGATAATCTGTTGCTGCAAACAGTTATCGTTCGGGTTGGGGTTAACTTTCAATTCAATTTGACCAGGCTAATCATTTTGTGATATTAGTCACTTACCGGGTATGCTGAAGTAAATTAATAAGAATATTTAATAATTATCCGGAACAATAATTTGTTCCGTATGTAGAAGCATATAGAAACACACATTTAATAGATAGATCAGTTTCAATTTGTGCGGTACCTCCGCAAATTTTTTAATCAATAATCAATTAATCACATTCAAAGAAAGAGGCGTTATGTTAAAGAAATTAACATTTTCCGCATTTTTATTGTTCATTTTCTTCGCAAATACAAATTTTGCACAGGAAACATTTACCCAGTCTGATGCACAGGTCAGTGTTACACTTCCCGCCGGCTGGCAGTATGAGACATCAGATAAAATGATGATAGCATCCCCTGCAGAAGGTGGTTTCTTTGTCTATTTCAAAGTCCTTCATGTAGATGCTTTGGATGCAGCTCTTGGCGAAGCAGATCAGATTTTAGCGGGTCAGTTCAAAGAGATAAAACTTGGTGACGCAAGAAATGAAGTCGTTAACGGAATGAACGCAATTTCGGTTTCCGGCACAGCAGACGGCGCACAGCTTTTCGTTGGTGTACTGGATACACCTGCTGCCAATATTTCACTTCTCGTCTGGGCGATGGGAACTGACGATATTATCACTAAATACTCCAATGATATCGCGACCATTCTCACCAGCATCCAGCCGGCGAAATAGTCAAGTTCTCTTACCTTAAGATTTTCAAAATCTTTGACGGATGGACCTGTGAATGGTTCATCCGTTTTTTGTTTTAAACCGGATAGAGGGGCCAGACTTCTTTATTAAGATTTAGACTAAATAATAAATATAATAACTGGTATAACTATTTGGTGCATTTTCCGGAAATTGTTATTTTCATTTTGATTTTTGAACAAATTTGATTTTTAATGAAACGGATAGTTCCATCTGTACTTTTATTTGCCGGTCTGATAGCAATCTCCATTTTCATAGATTACATGCTGCATCTCTTCAATCTGGTAGAGGTAGGGAGATATCTGGGAATTGCCGGTACAGTTTTGATTATCGTTTCGTTTACATACTCATTGCGTAAAAGAAAAATTATCACCTCGGGTGTTCCCAAAAAACTGCTCGCATTTCATGAATTCCTCGGCTGGCTCGGGGCAGTTGTCATAATAGTTCATGGTGGAATACATTTCAACGCGATCATTCCCTGGGCTGCACTTTTTGCGATGATAATTGTTGTTGCCAGCGGATTGACGGGGAAATTTCTCCTGAACGAAGTGAAGCAGGATCTGAAGGAGAGGATCGCTGAGATGAAGGCGAAGGAAATGACACAGGAAGAAATAGACAAAGAAGTGTTGTTTCAGGCTTTGCTTGTCGATAAAATGCAGAAGTGGCGGAAGGTTCATATGCCGTTGAACATGATTTTCATGGCTCTGGCTCTTATCCACATTTTCGGCACTCTTTTGATGTGGAGCTGGAGATGATGCGGACATATTACTGGTTTATCGGTGCTGTGGTTTTCGGCGTCATGATGCTTTTTGTGTCTCCTTACTACTCAATCAACCCGGGTGTCCTGAGCAAGGGACATGAAAATCTGAAAGATGACTGTATGACCTGCCATACTCTTGTTCAAGGGGCTGTTACAGAAAAATGTATAGCCTGCCATAAACAGGATCAAATTGGCGTTACAACTGCTACGGCTTCACATCCTGCAAGGGAAAACAAGCGGGCTCTTCTTCTGCACAAAAACATCAGAGAGATCGACTGTGTGGTTTGTCACAGAGAACATACAGGGGAGTCGAAAAACCTTGCCGTAAAGAAATTCTCGCATGATATAATTAACTCAGGTGTCAGAGAAAAGTGCTCTGCCTGTCACGACTATCAAAAGCCCAAAGATGATTTTCACGCGAGTCTTCAGGTTGAATGCGGAAGCTGCCATAACACATCGAACTGGAAAGAGGCGGAATTCAATCATGATTTGAACGGAGTCGATGTCAAGAACTGTAACCGGTGTCACGAAAAAGACAAGCCGAAAGATGACATGCATGCTAATTTCAATGCCGGTGAATCATGTTCAGCCTGCCACAATACGAAAGGATGGAAGCCCTCAACATTCGACCATTCCAAGTATTTTGTTTTCGATAAAGATCATCCATCAACCTGCTCGAACTGCCACACATCGGGGCAGAACTTTAAAACATACACCTGCTACAACTGCCACGAGCATAATGAGGCGAAAATTTCATCCAAGCATTTGAAAGAAGGAATAACGGACTTTAAGAATTGCGTCCGTTGCCACCGGTCAAGTGACAAACACGGTCTTGAGGGCGGTGAGGGGAAGAAAAATGAGGGAGAAAAAAAGAAAAAAGACCACAGTAAAAAAGAGAGAGATGATGACTAACCAATAAGTTTTATGCCGGTTTTATAAAATAATTTGCCCTGCCCAAAATTAGTTTACTGGATTTCCGAGCCACAGTTTTTTCCTGCTATTAACCTCATTGGGTGTCCCCGAGTATGGGGCATCTGCATTTCTGAATAATTTTTTATTCACTTTTCTAAAATTAAATATCGAGTGTCTTATGCAAAACACAGATTTTGATCCTGATTTCATCTCTGAGTCACCATATTTTAATGAATTACAGTTCAGAAAAATTCTCATGGTTGCCGGAGTCATTTTAATAATCTCATTTGTTTTTCCCATTTATGCCGACGGGAAATTGATTGTACCCAACATTTTAAGGTTGCAAAGCAGTGAATCTGACAAATATGATTTTATTGCGAAACAATCAAAGATCTATTTTCTCCTGCCGTTAATTCTTGGACTTGTATATCTTATCGCACCCTCATTGATGAAAGGGAGGCAGCTTTTAATTTCAGGGATACTCGTTCCCGTGTTCATGATGTTTTTCATTGCTCTGAAACCTGCTGCTTTCATTTACATGGATAATGCTAATCTGCCTTACGCCACGGTATTATGGATTCTTTTGATTTCAGTTACCCTGATGTATGTTGGTAATAAAAATCTGACTGATCCTAAAACCGCCAGGGTTTCCAACATGCTTGCAGGAATTGGTGGTGTATTTTTTATTCTCTTGTTGTTTTTGTCTGTTGACTACGACACAGGCAGCAGGAATGGTTATAAAACGAGTATCACATTTCTTGAAATTCCGTTCAAACTGTTCGAAGCTGATATGTTTTTTTCGGGGATAATGTATATTGTGGCAATTGGACTCGGGCTGACTGTATCAATCCGGAGTATTTACAATCTGATTAAACCGGTAAGATTTTATGAGAGCTATGCTGATGCAAATATCAATTATTTAATCTGGTCCCTCTTCTGTTTATTTATAGGGACTGTCATCGGATTCATGATTGATTTGGTAATCAAAATGCCCGAAATATTTAAAGATCATGTCGCTGAAGTGTTCCTTGCTCTTCTTCTTGCAGGATTCAAAGTGTTGCTTAATTTCCTGCCCCATTTTGTGTTGGGTGTAATGGCAATTTCGATAGCATATCGCTTTTTTATGAACGAGGGATTCGAATTTTCACCTCCAAACAGAGAGAAAAAAGACGGGCAGAATGGGCAAGCGGGATTTTGATTGGGAATTAATATTCCTCATCCTGATCGATTTTTTGATTATCGCTCTGATCGTCAAGATAATTTGATGCGAAAGAGTGGCTAATATCAAGTTTAACTTAACTATCAAAACCGGAGACTAAATATGAAATCAAAAATAACAAATCTTACGATTGCGATATCGTTTCTTTTTCTGGTAGGCTGTTCAGGAACAAGGTCACCTGAAGGAGCGGTAAAAGAACTTTTAAAAAGAATTGAAAAAAAAGATAAAAGTGCCTCTGACCTTATCTATTTTAAAGAGTTTTCAGAGCACAAGTATGAGAGATTCTCTGAGAAAAATGAAGCAGCCAGCCAAAAATTTGCGAATGAAGGCGGCATAAAAGAGATACTGTTTAAAGATGTTATTATTAATGCTGACAATGCCGCGTTAAAGGTGCTTATTGTTTATAAGAGCGGGCGGGAGGATGATGAGCGCCTGGAACTAAGGAAGATCGATGGCTCATGGAAGGTGGTATATGAAAGTCTGTATTGAGTAATCAGGGAACCTTTATTAACCTGTATGGACTGAACAAGGCTGTCCTTTTTGAGGCAGCCTTTTTCCTTTTTTACTAAAACAAAAAATTTAAAATCACTGCCGCAGAGGGGGGAATCTCCACTTTCTTTTCCTTGATTTCCTTTGGTGGAAAATCACGCATCGCAAGATTCATCCACTCCCGCGAAGTGGAAAGATTAAGGAAGGTCATGAAGCCTTTATCTCCCATTCTCACGAAATTGTAACCGATTATTCTTACTTCAAGTGTCTGCAATTCGCCTTTCAGCAGAAGAGTTGCGTTTATTTCCTTTGTGCTGTCGTCAATTGAAAGAGCTGTTACTTCTCCATAGGGATCGATGTAATGTTGTATTACCTTCCGCATCCCGCGATTGAGTGCTTCATTCATAAAATTTCCAAACATGGGTCTTCCTTTAATTCTGGAATAAAGATTCTCAAATCTAGAAAAAATTCAATAAATTGGGGTACAATTATAAATGCTTTTTCTAAAATCGTATCCGTAACCTGCTTTCTATGAAACCTGTAATATTTCTGATTTTCATTTTACTCATTTGTGGAACAATAATTCCGCAAAAAGTCAAACCAACTGAACAGAGCAATCCAAAACTTTCGTACGAAGATTTCATAACGGGATTTAAAAGCGTATGGGTGGAGATGGATGAGCAAACCCAGTCAGTGATTGATCAGGGGAAATCGGGAGAACTTGTGAAAACATTCAAAAAGTATTTCGGTGAACTTGGTCTTGACCCCTGCTACATTACATCTGAGGAGAAGAATGAACTCAGCAGAAAAGCCTCCACTTCCTGCACCAGTGTCAATTTCAGGTTCAACTGGGTATCTGACGGGTTTGAAATATCCGGCATCTATATTCATGTGAGCGACTGTAACGGGCTTTTCTATAAGTTTGTAAGAAAGGGAAATGTAAAAGTTGACTTTTCTCTTGAACGGACACTGCTAACAGAGTGGCGAAAACTGCTTAACCACAAGAGGGCAACCTACGATCCTGACAGAGCCCCTCAACTGATAAAGGGAACCACAGGCTTGACAGAGACAGAATTCAGAAAAAAACTTGATAAAGAGGGAGCGAAGGAGATTGAAGGTGTCTATGAATTGATGAAGGAACCGGGCAGCAACGAACTTTTCAGGAAACTCCGAATCGGTATCGAGAAAATGAATGAAAGGGAATACCGGCTTTACTATTATTCCGGGGCATTACACAAAAGCGACTGGCTTGATGGTGAATTCAAAGGAGACATGATTAAAACCGGGAAAAAGGATTATTACAAGGTTTCCTGGAAACGGGACAACAAAACAACCGATGACGAAGTTTTTTGTTCTTCCGCAGAACAGGGGATGCTCTCATTTTACTTTATAGACGGGGATAAAACGGTCACAATGAGGTTTCTAAAACTTTATCCTGTCTTTTGAATACAGAAGTTAAACAACCATACCGCCGCTAAAAACTTCTGAATTATGTAAAATCATGAAAATTGACACATATAAGATAGCAAAGATGGATTGTCCCTCGGAGGAGCAGATGATCCGCATGAAACTTTCAGGAATCACAAGCATAAAAAATCTTGAGTTTGATCTCGCAAACAGAAAACTGACGGTCCTGCATTCCGGGGAATCAGAAGAGATTTACACAAGACTTGAATCACTTGATCTCGATACCGTTCTGATAGAGAGTGCAGCATCCGACAAGGAGATCTTTGAATCGCACGGGGATGATGAGCATCACCAGAAAAAACTTTTGATTACGGTTCTTGCCATTAATTTTTTCTTTTTCATCTTTGAAACAGTTGCCGGCTTCCTCTCAAATTCGATGGGGCTTGTTGCCGATGGTCTGGACATGCTTGCCGATGCGATTGTTTACGGAATGGCACTGGCAGCCGTGGGTTCACACCTATCCAGGAAGCAAAGAGTAGCTTCAATCAGCGGATATCTTCAGTTGATCCTTGCACTACTCGGATTTTTTGAGGTGGTGCGGAGGTTTATTTATCCCGAGGAGACACCTGAATATCTTCGAATGATAGTCGTTTCATCTCTCGCACTTCTGGGAAACGGTGCTTCTTTGATTATCCTCAACAGGTCAAAGAACGATGAAGCTCACATCAGGGCGAGTAAAATTTTTACATCAAACGATGTTCTCGCCAATATAGGGGTGATTATCGCGGGCGTCCTCGTCCATTTGACAGACACTCGATTCCCTGATCTTGTAATTGGTGCAGTTGTTTTTTACCTGGTACTCCGGGGGGCGATAAGGATATTGAAATTGAGGTGAGAATCAGTTGCTTTGTGGATTTTGATTTAAGTATACCTTCAATCATTTTTCATTAAATTAATGTTGAAATTTTCATCAGATTTAATAAATTATTTAATGTTTATTTATTATTTTAACAAGCGGGCGTCGAGATATTTTGTTTAATCCTTCTATCTCTTCAATTTCGACTAATAGTGCATTTTTATTAATTGTGCTTTTTCCTCAAAATCGAAATTATTTAATATGAAGAAAATTACCACACAATCTCCAAACATTAAGGCTACAGGTCTGCTGTTCGATACAAATCCTCAGACGATGTGGATTTATGACCTGGAAACCCTTCAGTTTCTTGCCGTCAATGATGCGGCGATTGCAAACTATGGATACTCCCGTGAAGAGTTTTTAAGTATGACACTCTCTGATATCAGACCCCAGGATGACATAACCAAACTGCATGAGGATGTTGCGAACACAACAAAGAGTTATAATAATGCAGGTATCTGGAGACATCTTAAAAAAGACGGTACCCTCATTTATGTCCAAATCATCTCACACGAAGTTGTATTCAGAAACCGTCCGGCACGACATGTTTTGGTTTCCGATGTAACCGGTCTGATTCTGAAAGAGCAGGCACTGATCCAGTCGGAGAGTAATTTCCGCGGGCTGTTTGAAAAAAATGTTGCAGTAATGTTAATTTTCGATCCAACCGATGGGCAGGTGGTTGAAGCGAATGAATCTGCTGCCAGATTCTACGGATACAGCGTGGCAGAACTCAAACAAAAAAGGATGACTCAGATCAATTCACTCGGGGAAGATTGTTTGCCACTCATGAAGAAATCATTACTGGAGGAACAGTCATATTTTGTTTTTGTGCATAAATTGAAAAACGGGGAACGCAGGGTGGTGGAAGTCTATTCCAGCAAGGTGATAATCGACGGCAGACTCTGTTTGCATTCCATTATACATGATGTCACGGAGAAGAAGGAAGCTCAAAAAATGCTTCAACTCCTCAACAGAGCGGTAGAGCAGAGTCCCACCGGGATATTTATTACAGATACCTTCGGAAGAATTATCTATGTAAATTCCAGATATTGCCAAATTACAGGTTACACTTCACAAGAATTATCAGGGGAAAACCCAAAGCTGTTTAAATCCGGGAGAATGGAAAGGTCGGAATATGAAAATTTATGGAATACGATTCTGGCGGGAAATATCTGGAGAGGAGAACTGCTGAATAAACGGAAGAATGGTGATTTATACTGGGAGTATGCTGTGATCGCTCCCGTATCCGACGATTCCGGTGAAATAACCCACTTTGTTGCTGTGAAGGAGGATATTACAACCCGGAAGAAAATGCTCGAACAACTGGAACTCTCCAAAGCCGCCGCCGAGGAAGCCAACCGGTTGAAATCTGCTTTTCTGCAAAATATGAGTCATGAACTCAGAACCCCTCTTATAGCCATACTCGGTTTCGCCGAAATATTGAATGAAGAACTGGAGGATTCAGAACTTCGCGGGATGACTGAAAAGATTGAATATTCCGCCAACAGACTGTTGGAAACAATCAAGTCGATTCTTGCTCTCTCACATGCGGAGTCAAAACTTCTACCGGTTAATACCACAGTAATAAATGTCTGTGCCGTTGCACAGGATCAGTTCAATATTTTCAGGGAAAAAGCCGGGGTAAAAGGGCTTGGATATAATATCTTACTTCCGGAAGAGACTATTTATGCTCTTCTCGATGAGGAAATGTTCAGCAGGATTATCTACCATTTGCTGGATAATGCAATTAAATTCACGATGAAAGGGGAAGTCAGTCTTTCAATTCATACTGAAATGATGATAACGGAAAACGGGCACGAGTTGCTTGAGGTTAAAGTCCGGGTTGCAGATACGGGGATTGGAATCGCAGAAGAGAAAATTCCATTGATATTTAGTGCATTCAGACAGGTAAGTGAGGGATACAACAGGGCTTTTGAGGGTTCCGGGTTGGGACTCACACTCTCCAAAATGTTTGCCGAAAAAATGGGGGGAAGGATTGATGTCAGGAGCACTCAAAATGAAGGGACGGTTTTCGATGCAGTTTTCACCGTGAGGAAACAGGATTATTCATTGGCAGAACCTGTAAACACAAGGAAGTGTTCCGGATCGGGTCTAATACTTCTTGTCGAAGATGAACCGGTTGTGTTTAATATAGTCCAAAAGATGCTCGGTTCGACCATGGTGCTGGAATTGGCGGGGGACGCAGAATCTGCCTTGGAGATGATGAAGCAAAGGAACTATGAACTTGTTCTTCTGGATATCAATTTGGGCGGCGGGATGTCCGGGCTGGAAGCTGTTAATCTGATCAGAAGAATTCCCGGATATGAAAGTACTCCTGTGATTGCATGTACTGTTTATACTAAAGGTGGAGATGACGATGAGTACATAAGACAGGGTTTTGACGACATACTGCCCAAACCGTTCTCCCGACAGACACTGAACGAAAAAGTTTCGAGATGGATGAATCCGGAAAAAAATTAAAACCGGGGGTTGAGAAATAGTGTAAACAAAATCTCACAACCCCGATCCCAATTTTCTTTAATTCACTTTTCAGATTTCCCGGTTCTTTTCTTTACCTGTTCTCTCAAAATGTATTCAATTTGAGCATTGACAGAGCGGAGTTCATCCTTTGCCCATTCGTTGAGGGCATTGTAAAGTTTTGGATCGATTCTAAGGATGACCGGCTTTTTCTCTGCCATTTTAATACAAAGTACCTGAATTGATAATCGGCTGAGCAGCCCTGTCGGAGCAGAGCACAACCATCAGATTGCCCACCATGGCAGCTTTTCTTTCTTCATCGAGTTCGATTACATTTTCCTCGCTCAATCTCTTCAATGCCATTTCCACCATTCCCACTGCACCATCGACAATCTTGGTTCTTGCTGCGATAACAGCTTCTGCCTGTTGTCTTTGAAGCATCGCATGAGCAATTTCCGGAGCGTATGCAAGGTGATTGATTCTGGCTTCCTCGATGACGATACCCGCACCTGCAATTCTTTCCTGGATTTCCTTACCGAGTGCCTGTGATATTTCATCGAGGGAGGAGCGGAGGCTTATCGGATCATCTTCTGTGGAATCGTAGGGATAAATTGTGGCAATATGCCTGATGGCAGACTCCGATTGAACAATTGTGTAGGTTTTGTAGTCTTCGACGGCGAAGAGGGCTTCCGCTGTTTCATTTACTCGCCATACGACAACCGCAGAAATTTCTATCGGATTCCCTTTTTTGTCGTTCACTTTCAGTTTTTGACTGTCAAAGTTGTTCGTCCTCAAAGAAAGTTTCTTCTTTGTGTAAAAGGGATTTGCCCAGTGAAAACCTTCTGTGCGATCAGTTCCTTTGTACTCACCAAAAAGGAGGAGAACAACCGCGCTGTTCGGTTCAATTGTGTAGAGACCCCCCATCATAATGAGAGAAAAGATTATCACAAGTATTGAAGGAACTATATAAAATACATCCCTGTAATCATTTGAGGCGTTGTTACCCCGGTAGATTAATACCAATGCTGCGAGCAGTATCAGTGAAATATATGTGAAGAGATAAATGAATCCGTTAGATGTCCGGATTTCCTTTTCTTTTATCATTGCTGACTCCATAAGTTAAAATGATATCAAAATAATATCAAAAAGATACGGTGGAAATATGTGAAAATCGAAAACCAAAGTCAAGAGGTAAATGAAAAAAAACGGATGGACGGTGAAAAATCATGGTTTAATATTCTAAATTGAAAAAAATTCTTGTTATTTTGGTCTTTAAAATCACCGGAATAATTGATGACTGAGAGTTATATGTCGTTAAAAAACTATTTAAAGAGACAGAGAAGAGACAATCTTTTTTTTAAGAGCCTACCCTGGCGGTCATACCTTACTTTTCTGTTCGCGATTTTCTTTCTTTTCTCAATACTGGGATTTGTCTCCAGTCTGATGTCAATGGGCAGATCATCTTACTGGATGATCGTGATTAACTGCGTTATCTCGGGACTTACCGGAGCTTTATATGCACACAGTTTTATCAGGGATTTAAAATTTCTGGTTCCGTCAATAATATTCCAGTTCGGTTTGATCTTTTATAACAGCACTCAGACGCCATCTGAGGCGACACAGTTGAATAATCCGGCGTATTTTCAGTTTCACGCTTTGGGGATTCTTTTCCTTATGGTTCTGGGGTATGTGTTATTCATTGTATTTATAAACGGTGAAGGGTATAAACACTTCAAATATAAAACAGAAATAGACCTCGCAAAGAAACTGCACGACATACTTGTTCCCAAAGTGTCGATGACCTCCGGCGGTTATGAAATTTTCAGTTTTGCGAAGCCTGCCGGGGAAGTTGGCGGTGACCTGTCTGATGTTTATACCGGTTCCGAAGGTGAAATTGTAATAACCGTTGCAGATGTATCGGGTCATGGGGTGAGCGCAGGACTTTTGATGGGAATGTTCAAAAGTGCCCTGAGGAGCAATTTGGACAGGAGTTGCAATCTTGCAGAGTCGTATCGATTTATAAATTCAACTCTTTATTCGATGAAGGAGAGGAAAATGTTCATCACTGCTTCATCACTTAAACTGTCCGAGGGGGGTTGCGACTTTACTGTTGCCGGGCACCTTCCTTTGCTTCACTTCAAAGCTGCAACGGGAGAAGTTGTGGAAGGGATGATAAAACAGATACCCTTCGGAGTGAAGAAGGAATTCGATTTTAAGGAAGAGAGGATCGCACCTGAAAAAGGCGACATAATACTGTTGCTGACTGATGGAGTTACTGAAACATTTTCCGGAGGGAAAAAGATGTTTGGAATGGAGAAGGTGAAGCAATTGCTGATCGACAACTCACATCTCGGGAGCGAGGCGATTACGACAAAAATAATATCGGAAGTGGAAAAGTTTGGTAAGCCGGTTGACGACCTGACGCTGGTTACGGTGAAAAGGGTATAGCTATCCCTTGAAACCTGCAAAATTGAAGAGGGAGACAACCCGGAATGAACTTCTGCGGTGACCGCAGAAGTTCCTTAGGCAATTAAGCTTTTGTTAAGCTGTTAATGTGGAGAGTCAATCTCGATTTTTTGCGGGAAGCGTTGTTTTTGTGGATTCTTCCTTTAACACTGATTCTGTCAAGATGAGCGACAGCTTCTTTATAAAAAGCAGTAGCTTCGTCGAGAGTTGTGGTGGTAAGAACCTTTTTGACCAAAGTTTTCATCTTGGAGATGGAAGCTTTGTTGATGTCGCGTCTTCTTGCGCTTTGTCTGATTCTCTTTTCAGCAGATCTGTGGTTTGCCATAGTTAACTTTTTGGAATCTTTTTGTTTGTTTGAGTTAATTCAAATTTAGTCTGCAAATATAACTGAAATAAATAAATTGTGCAAGAAAAGAATATTTTAATTATGAGTTATGACTTTTGAGTTATGAGTTTTCGTCCTTGAGCAGCCTTAGCCGTACTTTAAACGCTGTTTTAAATAATCTGTTGTATATTTCTAAAAATCCCGGGGTAATCCGAAATCATAATTCATAAGTGTTATGTTAAAAAGCAATAGGAGCACCCAAGTTTTCTTCATTTTCTGCACAAATTTCGTTTATATATTCGCTTTGTCCTCTTAGTTACCGAAAGGGTGGACATAGAATCTCCATGAGGGTGTCAAG